>NZ_JAUBPS010000109.1:0-13562 GCF_036700865.1 Microcoleus sp. S13C4 | reverse complement strand
TAGACAAATTTAAGGTAGCAACAATTAATCCAGTTCGATGTCTTGGATGCGCTGTTTATAAGGTTGGTTATTTGGTTTAATATTTTGCTGTTCTTGCTCAATTAATTGTATCCAGATATCATTCCAACTTGACTGTGGATTGACAAGTTCTGCATTCGGTAGCAGCGCAAGCGCATTTCGAGCGAGCATATAATCTTCTGCGATCGCTATAATAATGCTATCGAGTTCTTGTAAGAATTGTATAGGCAGTTGTGAAGCTCGTTCAATTCCTAGGTAAAGTGTCGCTGGTGCTGTTGTAGAGTTATCCTGTTCAATCAGCAAAATTGAAAGGGCTTCGATTGGGTTACAGGCAATCACAGCTCGCTCAATTTCTCCGGTAGTGGCTACCCAGAAAGCAGCTTCAGATGACAGGGGATGGGTTGTAGTAAAGTTGCCTCTTTCATCTAGAACAAAAGCGAGCCTGGGTGCCCCCTCAAGCGTCCGTCCTGTAAAGACAGCCTTTTCAGAGGCGGCATACAGCCAAGAATGAGAGTGCAATAAATCGAGCAATTCTAAAGGTAAACTGTACTCGACTGCTAGATGCGATCGGACTTTTTGCCACTGAGTTTCATTCCTTTCAGGCAGGATAGACAGTTGTAACTCTAACTCATTTGCTGTTGCAGGAATTGCAGGTGTAGTTGTTTCTAGCTCAGATTGTGACAACTCTAACTCATTGGCTGTTGCAGGAATTGCAGGTGCGGTTGTTTCTAGCTCAGATTGTGACGACTCTAACTCATTGGCTGTTGCAGATAGGGTTGCTGCTAACTCGGATTGTGACGACTCTAACTCATTTTCCTCTGCCTCACTGGGGGCGATAGCTAAGTGTTGTGACTGCATTAAAGCCTCAATTAGGGCGTTATCTCGCCCTTTGTCATAGCTAACGCCTCGATGCTTCTGCAATCCAGAAAAAGTGTAGGCTCTACCCAACTGAGTGCCACTTAAAGCGACTCCATCTAAATTGTAAGAAATGCCTTGACTGAAGCCGATTCCAGTTAGTGTTACTTGCACCTCTACGGCTTGTTGCTGCAACCGCTCAACGAATTCTGGCATACTTGGGTTGTCTTGGGTTACTTCATCAATTAAGTCTTGCAATTGCACCCTGACGCTCTTGTTTCCCTTGCTTTTTAATTGCCTGTGTTCTCCTGTAGTCTGAGCTCGCTTGTCTGTTTCCCAACTGGGTGTAACAGTTTCCAGGTTGTAGTTCCGTTCGAGTTGGCGAATAGTTTCTTGGCTTTTGTAATAGTCCCAGCTATCGTCAACAACGCCTCCATCTAGGCAAATGCGACTGGCGACGATGTGAATGTGGTCGTGTTCTGTATCGCTGTGCTTGACAACTGCGTACTGGTTGTTGTCAAATTCCATCGCTTTCATGTAGTTGGCTGCAATCGCCAGCCAGCGTTGGTCATTTTCTTCAGAATCTTCTAGTTTTTCGGTGCTATCGACAGATAAAGTGGCGTGAAAAACTGCTACTTTCAGGTTAGGTCTTAGTTGTCGGGCGATGGCAAATTCAGCAGCGAGTTCTTCAGGAGTTTGTCCGCACATAGTACCGCCAATTAGAGCGGCGTCTTTTTTGCCCAGCACGTAGTTCAGACAGCCTCGAAAGCCTGTACCTTTGATTTGTTTGCCAATCATAACCGAAAAGCCGTCAGTTGCACAGAATCGATTGCTCAGGCGGTAAAGCCCAGGCTTGTTAATAGTTAGCGTACTGTAGATTTGGCAAGGTTTGCAACTATTGTTTTAATTGTACCTCCGTTTTCTCGAATGAGTTGCTGTACGCTTTCTAAGAGTCCTGTATTGACAACAACTGGTTCTCCCAATGCTACGGCACTATTGCAAGCTTTAGTAATTTGATTGAGGTTGTTTCCGGCAATTCTCAATTGGGCATCAATCTTGCATAAAACTTGATAGGCTTTCAAGTCAAATGCAGCTAGAGGGCGCGGCATGGTTCTCCTCAAAGCTGCACGGCGTATGAAGTCGCTCATGCTCAAATTGACTTGCTCTGCTCTTGCTTTGATTTGATTGTAGTCTGAGTCAGACAATCTCAGTTCCAGCCGACTCGAAAGTCTCTGATTTGGCTGATTTGACTGATTGGGCTGACTGTGAGGCAATTTTTTGAGCTTCATAGTCATAAAAATAGTTGAGTTTATCTCATTTTATAAACCTATAACTACTTTCAACTTCATCCCAAAATAGCAAACTAGGGGCGTAAAGTGACCCCCGCCATTTGAGGATAACTGGTTGCGAGCGCTACTCAATAACTGACAATCGATCCATTTGCTTTTTAAAGTGTTTGCTCGACAGGCGAGGGCATTGTCAGCTCCTTTCTCCCTCTTATTTTTTATAGCTGTATAATATTCAGCTTAATTTGTATTACAGTTAGCTACATTTGTCATTAAAGCTTAAGAAAGTCTTAAACCTGACCAGGCGGCTAGGATTCCCCATTCATGAGGTGCATTGTTTTTATTTAAAAGTAATAAATAAAGCTTTGTACGGACAAAACCATTGCTTGCTACCGAGAGAGAACCGCCATAACCAGTCCCAACAGGAATTGGCACTTTCTGCACAAAAAAGCAGTAAAGGGACAGGAAAAAGCAGGCTCTTGCCGGACATTTTCGGGTAAAAACAGGTAGAGTGCAGTTCCTGCAAATGCCTGTATCATCACTGATTTTGTACAGTAAATACCTGACTTATTACGGCAAATTCCTGCGTTTCGAGCGATCGCTACTTACAGTCGATGGCTATCGTGTTGGCAACTGTAAAAGTCAACGCATACTCCGCCCTTCGAGCACTTCTTCATTCGTAATTAACATGGGACGATCGTCCCATGTTTGAAATAAAGGAAAGCTGTTTCTTTTCTTTGCTCGTAAATTATTTACCGTCGTGAGAGGCCCAATAACCGAATAATTACGAAGGTCGGATGAAGGATTGCGAATTATTCGCTCCCTCCGCTTTAATTCAATCTTGTACTCGAAGCTCCGTGACCTCCTACGCACTCGGTTTACAGCAGTCGTGAGGAAACGGTGGGCTTGATTTACAACAATTGTGAGGGAACAGCGGCTTCATTTACAGCAGTCGTGAGGAAACGGTGGGCTTGGTTTACAGCAGTCGTGAGGGAACTGCGGCTTGGTTTACAGCAGTCGTGAGGTAACGACTGCTGGGTTTACAGCAGCCGTGAGGTAACGACTGCTGGGTTTACAGCAGCCGATCGACTCCCAACTATCAATGCTCGTTATAGTTCTCCACCTGATGAGTACAGGCAGTAATCTCTATTCATGGGAGGTGCATTGTTTTTATTTAAAAGTAATAAATAAAGCTTTGTACGGACAAAACCATTGCTTGCTACCAAGAGAGAACAGCCATAACCAGTCCCAACAGGTCAAGACACGAACAGCACAAAAAAGCAGTAATTTGGCAGAAAATTGCAGGCATTTGCAGGATATTTACAGGCATTTGCAGGTAAAGTGCAGCCCCTGCAAATGCCTGTAATCTCCCTGATTTTATACTGCAAACACCTGACTTTATACTGCAAATCCCTGATTTTAACGCTCCACAACATTAGCTATTTTTTAGCGTTTTTAACAAAAAGTGAATTGATTTAATAGTCAAGTTGTGGCTTGGAAAGTTGAATTTAAAATCAAGTTGAGCAAGTGCGAAAAAATTGGCAGCGTAGCCGCCGTTATGTCAGCCTTGACAGTCGCATAAATTGCTGTTGCGGACTCGCGCTTTGCAATCGGCTAAACTGTTGTTGTCTGATAAAGCTTGACAGTCGGATAAAAATTTACCCCCTGACTCGGTTTACAACAGTCGGTCGGTTTACAGCAGTCGCTCGACTCCCACCTATTAATGGCGGTTATAATTCACCTCCTGATTAATACAAGCAGCAATCTCTAGGCGTAAAGAGCGATCGCTAATATATTCCCACAAAAAAATAGTTCGCCGTCCCTGTCCCATACCTTACCGCTCTTATGGAGGCATTTGGGCTTCAGTAGCCACTCGCGAGTCGTTCCTTATTCCATATCAATAAGGTTTGAACTGCGGGTAAGCAATATGCTCAATATTGATGGGGGGGATATTTTTTGTCAGCACGTAAAAGCCCGGTTTGTGATCACAAAACCATTGCTTGCTACCGAGAGAGAACAGCCAAAACAAGCCTCAACAGGCTAATGCACGCTCGACACAAAAAAGCAGCAAGTTGACGGAAAAATTCAGGTGTTTGCCGGATATTTTCGGGTAAATACAGGTAAAGTGCAGTCCCTGCAAAAGCCTGCATTCTCACGCTCTTTTGTACAGCAAATGCCTGGTTTTATACGGCACTTGCCTGACTTTAGGGCATCCAAAAATCAGCTAATTTTTTTGGTTGCGGCTTCGCTCAAGGTGCGAGTCGCGAACAGATAAGTCTGCTGGCGGGCGATCGAGCTTTCACATCAACCCGATCACCTGGTTCATTCCGTGTGAGCGCGAAGAAATCAAAAAACGGGGCAACGAGCGGCACTCCGCTTGAACCGGGCAAGTTCTGCCTCGCCGACAACTGCCACAACATCGGCTGTTGTGACTTTTCCGGCGTCGATCGCCTCCACAAAAACCGCCACAACAACAGGAGCAATGTGAGCAATCGGCACAGTCGAATATCGGGTAAAAATCGGCTCTCCTGGGTTTATGGTGGATACGGTATAAGACACAACTGTTCGCGATTCTGTGATGCCCTTGGAGTAAGGATATGCGGTTTGTTTATCACCACAAACTCAGGAAAGCCTAAAAATCAAGCGCCTTGATACCTAGGGTTTGCTGAATAATTGATCGCCAGCCAAGAACAGGTGCGATCGATATATTCAAGCTTGGTTAAATATAAGTTTTTTCTGTATTGATTTCACCCAATTATAATTGTAGATTATCTTCAACCCAAAAACAGGCATTCTTTTTCCAAATAGACATAAAAACACACAAAAAACCCGGCGCCACCAGGAAGCATCGGTTCATTACCAAAAAAGTAATTGCAATAACTGTACCAGAGGTATTATCAAGTTTTGCCATCACTCTATTCAGGCCAAATCTTCGTTTACCTTGTCCAAATTTGCCCTCAATTGCATTTCTAATCCTCTCATCTTCCAACGCTTGCTTCTTTTTTGATTTATTCATATTTGTTCTTGGTCTTCCTAGAGGGGACCCACTGAGCCTAATTCCTTTTTCTTTACACCATGCTCGGTTTTCCCGATTTCGGTAAATGCGATCAGCATGAACTGATTCTGGATAATATCCTGTGAACCTATGATATGCTTATACTTGGGCTTTTAAGTTTCCTGATTCGTTAAAGTTGTCCCAGCTCATCCGGTCTAAAAATACATATCCTTCAAAACAACTGGCTGATAGTTTGGCTCCAAACTCTACGCTTTTTCCGGCTTTTCCTCTGACTATGGGACGAATGTGGGGTTGGCTTAAACTTACTATTCTATCCTCAATACTCTGTTTATTGTTGTCAAATAACCACTGTTGTTGGCGAGCTACTTCTGTGAGGACTAGCAAGGTTTTATATTGCTTTTTATTCAGACCTTCTAGGCTCGCACCTGAATCGATTAACTGTTCAATATGAGCCTGGTTTCTTTTGATGTATTGAAGTTGTTTTTTAATTGCCTGTCTTCTTTTGTTTCGGGTGGATCGTCTTTGTTTCGCTACTGCTAAGTAGTCTTTTCTTGCTAAATTACGGTAGGTTCTTGGTTTTTTATAGATTTTTTCTTTTATTTGTTTATACAGGATGTCTATGATTTTTTCTGTTTGAACTCGGGCTCGGTTTAATAATCCTAAGTCGGTCGGATAACTAATATCGGCTGGGGCGCAGGTTGCATCTATGATTAATTTTCCGCGATTGGGTGACTCATTTTTGGCGTCCGAATCCTTTTTTCGGGTTTGATTGGGGTGATGGAGCGCATTTTTTCGACCATGCGCTCGTTGACTTTATTAATCAGGTTCGGACTGATTCGTTGCCGAAAGTGTACTAATAGAGATGGGTCAAATGGCAGCTCGTTACTGTAGCTTGATTGACCGATAAAGTATTGTAGGTAGGGATTTTCGCGGATCTGTTCGACTGTTTCCCGATCGCTAATTCCCAATTTTTCTTTGATAATTAATACCCCCAATGCCATCCGAAATGATTTGGCTGGTGCACCCTTGTCTGCGGGAAAGTTGGCCGCATATTCTGATTCAAATTCAGACCATGGGATTATTTTGGCCATTTTTACCCAACGGTTATCTGGTAACAAATTCCCTCCGAAGGGCAGTTCAAAGTCGGATGGGGGACTTGGGGCAAGCTCAGCTTTTCTGTACACGATCGCAGGTGGTGATGCACGGGTTTCGATCTATTTTACCTGTTTTTTTTGCATCTAACTCTCGATCGCACCATGGCATAACCCAGGCTACGTCAAGTGCGATCGATATATTCAGCAAGCCCTATTTAATCTTCTCCCTCTTGAGTTTTTGAGTAACAGCTTGCCGGATATTTAAAGGCAGCTACTTTTAGATGCGCTCGTTTTTTAGTCTAAACTCCAGTAACTGGCGATCGCAACCATCACCCGCAGGAATTGGTTAAGCTACCGCGCCGGCTGAGAATCAACACCGATACACTCACAGCTTTCCCCAAGCCCTAAATCGCATCTGGTAATTCGCGTTCCATGAACCGCAAGCGCGGATATCGGTAAACTGCAACTGTCACCCCTATAGCTAGAATTTCCATCGTAATAAATAGCAGGCCAATACCTCGACCCGGCCCGACGCCAATGAGTTGACCGATGCTTCCAGCTAATAAACCATCAGTCGCCATTAGAGGTTCAAAGATTCGTTCGGCTAGAGGACCAGCCACAACATAAGCAGCGGGAATACACGACCAACAAATCATATTGATTGTCGCAAAGACCCGGCCTTGAATATCGGGAGCCACTTTTCGGAGCAAGATAGCATCGCACCAGCCATTGATGAAAGGCAAGCTGAAGAAAAACAAGAAGAAAGCCAGAGCAAAAAGGGCGGCATCGGCGCGTAATCCCAATGCTAAAATGCACATTTGACTGAGAAAAGTAAAACCAAATACGCCACGAATTAAAGTTCTGGGACCTCCCCAAATACTCATAACTACACTACCCAGCAGCATCCCCGCACCGCCGATCGACTGAATAGTTCCGAGAACGGTGACAGAAGTAAAGGAAAGTACCAATGGCGTGAATAAAACCTCAATCATTCCTAGAACAAAATTATTGAGGGCGAATACAATTAGCAAGGCTAAAAGTCCGGGGCGAACAAAAAGATAAGTCGAGCCTTCAATTGCCTCTTGCCAGAGAGAAGTTTTCGCCTCTTTTGGAACGGCATCAGTCTTAGCATCAGGGAAGCGAACCAATAATAAACTGGTGAGGGCAAATAAGAAGGTGGTAAAGTCAATTACAATGATACCTTCAAGTTGGATAATTCCTAGCAAGATGCCTGCCAGCAATGGCGAGATTAGTTGGGCGCAAGCTTCTCCTGACTGAACCATACCGCTAGCGCGAGGTAATTGTTCTTTCGGTACTAATAAAGAGGTCGAAGCAGTGTAGGCGGGTAACTGAAAGGCTTTGAATATGGAACTGAGGCCAACTGCAAGGTAGATGTGCCAAAGTTGAAGGTTGCCAGCAACGAGTAATAAAGCGATCGCCACTGTAGTTATCCCCGCCCCGGAGTCAGACAGAATCATGCACCATCGTCGGTTCCAGCGGTCAACAATTGCCCCAGCTACTGGAGAAATTACGATACTGGGTAGCATAGCAAATAGCAAAATTAGCGAGAATTGGGTGACTGACCCCGTGCGCTGGTACACCCAGACTCCCAACGCGAAATTAGTTAAACCCGACCCAATTAAAGATATTAGTTGTCCGAACCAGACCAGAAGAAAAACACCCATTCCACCTTTAAAGGGGCGGAGATTCTTAAGACTACGCATGATGGCTAATTTCTGCTATTTGGCGGTTATTTTGGCTCAACTTCCAACACATAGCCTTCACAATGTAAGTCGGCGGCCTGAAAACCCAACCGTTCTAAACCTTGATAGTGCTGCACGCAAGTTTCCAGATTTGGCAATCCTACAGTGGGCTTGATATTGTCAAAACGAGAAGAGAGGAGACTGGACATAACGCACCCCATAATGTTTAGGGGATTGGTAGGCTTAAACTCGTCTGACCATGAATCTTCCTCCATGTTTTTCTTCATTGATTCGGGTAGGTAGATGACCGTTTCTATCGGGTCAGGTGCGTGAAGCGCTCCACCTTCGGTAAACAGAATATCTTTGTGTTTCTCAAAGCGATCGATCGCCTGTTCTGGAGAAAAGCAGTGTGGGCCAGAATCATCAACAATTAAAGTGCCCGGTTTCACTCGCTTGATGTCGAGAATATCTGGGACGTTGGTAGCCCCAATAATTAAGGTAGCATCGTAGATTTCCGGTGGGAGTTCCGATGAAGAGGAAGAGGTAGCGATTTGAACAGAACCTCGAAATCCTAAATCACCGCTCAGTTCGCGTTGAAGATTTTGAAGCGATTCCAGTTTACTGTAAATATCGCACACTATAATCGATTGAGGATGCGGCAAACATTTTAACATCAGGCGCAGGGTATTAATTCCAATTGACCCCAATCCGATGAAAGCGACTTTCTCTCCCTGTAAAGAACGGTTACTAATCTGTAAAAGTTTCTTAATGGTCAGAACAACAGAAGAGCAGGTAGTAGCGTGTCCCGTAGTGATTTTTGGTAAGTCGTTACGCCCTTCAATAGCTTTAGCAATCGCATGACCGTAATCGGTTGCCGAGGGAATTAAACCCGTTAAGGAAACAGTTTTCGCACCGATTCGCCCCGCCATTTCTAAAGATTCAACAACCATTTGTACAAGTGTTTGCTGGTCGCTGTATAGTTCATCCTCGAATATGGGGAGGGTTAGACCCGCTATTCGACCCCATTTAGTTTCCATAACAGCATCCCACATCGGAAGGTTTTCAAACCACTTTTGAAGGATTTCATTGCGAGTCAAGCTTGTTTGTTTTAATAAGGAAAAGGGAATATAACCCAGAGCTGCTGAATTAACTGATGCTATTTTTCCTACAGCTAACAAGGATAGTAAAGAGCGCTGTTCTAGTTTAAAAAATTCAGAAAAGTCTGTAATTTTGGATACAGAAGCACCCATCGGTTTTTCAACTTCGGTTTGAAGTTCTTTTAAGTTGACAGATGGCTCAGTGGTGAACAGTGGCTCGATAGCTTTGGCTAATTTAGCTATAGTGGGATGCTCAAATAGAAGCTTGACTGAAACTTTAAGGTTCATCTCTACTGAGAGCTTGGATACGAGTGAAACTGCTTGCAGTGAGTGTCCTCCTAATTCAAAAAAATTATCATTAATGCTGACCTTTTCTAATCCCAGAACTTGAACCCAGATAGCAGCCATTTTTGCTTCAGTCGGAGTGCCAGGGCTAACAAATTGGTCTTCCTGTTCGTTGTGAAAGTTATCTGGTGCGGGTAAGGCGCGACGGTCTATTTTGCCGTTGGGTGTCAGCGGCAGCGCTTTCATCAGCACAAACGCGCTCGGTATCATGTAATCAGGTAGCTTTTGTTTCAGGTAGTCGCGCAGGTTGCGAGTCACTGTACGCTGCAAAGTTTTCCACAAGTCTTGAGTGTCCAACTGATAATCTACGCTTTGCTCGATTTGAGCCTGTTCGCTGGGTGTAAGATGAAAGCGAATCCCCGCCTGTGGTGGACGTGACCAAACTACTGTCCCAGAAAGCCAGCGCGATTCGCTCTCTCCGGGTAGTTGCATATGCACGCGGACGCTTTTACCTCGCTCGATAGCTGGCATCCCCACCAAACCAACGCCGCCAGTGGAGATATCCTGTGTGTGGATTGTGATGGCGTTACCGTTTAGTTCTAGTTGGCATTCAGTGTGATAAGGGACACGTTCTGGAATAAGGTTAGAGACTAGATAAGCTACGAGACGCTTGTTTCCAGGTGTGTCTTCTCGGTCAATGACTGTCACTGAGCGCACGTTCGGATGTTTTGCCAGTACAGCCTCAATTTCTCCGAGTTCGATGCGGAAACCTCGGATTTTTACTTGGTTGTCGATACGGCCGAGAAATTCAATATTGCCGTCTGGTAAATAGCGGGCTAAGTCGCCGGTTTTGTAGAGGCGAGAACCTGGTTCATTACTAAAGGGATTGGGAATAAATTTCTCTTGGGTCAGCTCGGGACGGTTGAGATAACCTTTTGCTAGTCCCACACCAGCAATGTGAAGTTCTCCGGAAACACCGATAGGAACGGGTTGTTTATGGCGATCGAGAATATAGATTTGGGCGTTGTCAATCGGACGACCAATTGGCAGCACGTCCATGCCTTCAAAGCATTGTGCAACCGTAGCGCAAACAGTGGATTCAGTTGGCCCGTAAGCATTAAAAAAGCGCCGTCCTCCAGCCCATTGAGTGACCAAAGAAGGAGGACATGGCTCTCCCGCAACAACAATAGTCTCTAAAGCTGGTAATTCTTGAGTCGGCAGAACGGCGAGTGCTGACGGCACAAGGGTAGCGTGAGTAATCCTTTGCTCCTGTAACAGCAGCAATAAAGGTTGTCCGGGTTGTAACTCCTCTCCGGTTCCCAAACATAATGCAGCTCCCGCACAAAGAGCCATGACAATTTCTGAGATAGAAGCGTCGAAGCTAATCGAAGCAAACTGGAGAACGCGACTATCTGGCTGAACTTTAAATAGGTTAATTTGTGCTGTTGCTAAATTGCACAATCCTCGATGAGCAACTTTAACTCCTTTAGGTTTTCCGGTTGAGCCAGAAGTGTAAATCACATAAGCCAAATTTTCCGCTGTCAAGTCCGTGATGGGAGAAAGCTCACTTAAAGTAGAGATTTCTTGCCAATCAGAATCTAAGCAAACTACCCGTGCTTGATGCTCTGGTAACGAGGCGACCAGTTTTTGTTGAGTTAACAGAACTGGTAGCTGCGAATTATTAAGCATATGGGTAATGCGTTCGGAGGGATAAGCAGGGTCTATGGGGACGTAAGCACCACCCGCTTTGAGAATGCCCAACAGTCCTACTATCATCTCTAGGGAACGCTCTACGCAGATACCTACCAGTGTTTCTGGTTTTACCCCGAGTGCTTGTAAATGGCGTGCTAATCGGTTAGCCTTGGCATTTAGTTCTCGGTAGGTTAGCTGCTGATCTTTAAAGATTACTGCTACTGCATCTGATGTTTGTTCTACCTGCTTTTCAAATACTTGATGAATACATAGATTCTGAGAGTAATCTTGTTGAGTCTGATTCCACTCCACTAATAACTTGTGTTGCTCAATCGCCGTCAAAAGGGGTAAATCTGATAGCCTTTGTTCGGGATTCGCTACAATACCTGCTAACAGCGTTTGCCAATGCTCTATCATGCGGGCAATGGTCGTGGCATCAAAGAGATCTGTACTATATTCAAATGCCCCTGTTAACCCCTGCTCGGTTTTATGCAACGATAAGCTTAAATCCAATTTAGCCGTATGATTTTCTCCAGGTTCAGATAGATTAATTGTTAAATCTTTAAGAATTACAGCGGCCTCTGGCTCATGTTCCAGAGCAAAAGCTACTTGAAACAACGGGGTATAGCTTAAGTTACGTTCTGGCTGTAACACTTCTACTAACTTCTCAAACGGCACGTTTTGATGATCGTAGGCTTCTAGCACTACTCCTCTAACTTGTTTTAATAATTGGAGAAAGGTAGGATTGTCTGATAAATCAGTGCGTAACACTAAATTATTAACAAAAAATCCTATCATTCCTTGGGTTTGAGAGTGCTGGCGGTTCGCTACAGGAGTGCCAACAACAATATCGGACTGGTTGGTGTAGCGGTAGAGCAATACTTTAAACGCTGTGAGAAGCAACATAAAAAGCGTGACCCCCTGCTGCTGACTCAAACTTACGAGTCCTTCACTGATATCTTGCTCAAGGGTAAAAACTTGAGTTTCTCCGCGAAAGGATTGTACAGTAGGTCGGGGACGGTCGCCTGGTAATTCTAACAGTGCTGGCATCCCTGCTAGTTTTTGCTGCCAGTAAGCGAGTTGAGATTCTAAAACTTCTCCCTGTAACCACTGCCGTTGCCACACAGCAAAGTCTACATACTGAAGGTTGATTTCAGGCAGAGTTGGTGCATGATGCTCAACTAAAGCTGAGTAAATTGTGGTTAACTCTTGAACAAAGATATTGACAGACCAACCATCAAAGATAATGTGGTAAACTGTTAGCAGTAGAACATTTTCTGTTGGAGTAAGCTGAACTAATTCTGCTCGGATTAGAGGGTCTTGGGCGAGATTAAACACATACATTACTGACTGAGAAGCTAATTTCTCATATTCAATCTCTCGTTCACTTACTGGCAGAGGACGAAAATCCACGACTGGTAGCGTAAAATCTCTAGTGGCAGCGATCGCCTGAACTGGTTCTCCGTCTACAGCAATAAAGTTAGTGCGTAAGATTTCATGGCGATTGATGAGTAATTGCAAGCTTGACTCTAAAGCGGCAATATTGAGTTGACCGCTAAAATGGAAGCCAAGAGGAATATTATAGAACGCGCTGTTCGGCTGTAACTGGTTTAGAAACCAAAGACGCTGTTGGGCAAAAGAAAGAGGAAAGGTGGTGTTTTCTGTTCTGGATATAGGAGCGATCACACTGGCATTCGTTTGATTATTGGCTTGGTGCAAAAAGGAGATAATTTCAGATTTGCGGGAGCTAATTTCTGACTTGAGAGCAGGGGTGAGAGTCCCTTCAGGAGCGTTGCAACGCAGGCGTTCGCCTTCCATAAATAAGTTGATATCCAGCTTGCGTAGATCATTAATAAACTCAATTGTATTCATTAAAATTCCACCTCTTCTCGGTTATTAATAGTTGTGTTGTTCGTTTCGATATTTTGAGTTGCCCAAGAAACTGCTTCAATGTAGCTAGAAAAATCGGCTACAGTTGGAGCTTCAAATAACTTCGATAAAGGCAGATTCAGCCCAAAGGTATGACTCACTTTTGAGAGCAGTTGAGTCGCCAGTAAAGAATGCCCACCTGATTCAAAAAAATTGTCATTTATACTCACTTTCTCTACTCCCAAGACTTCAGCCCAGATGGATGCTAGTAATTCTTCCGTAGGAGTCCGAGGAGCTACAAAATCTGCTTTTTGAATCAAACTATTGAGGTCTGGTGCTGGCAATGATTTGCGGTCTACTTTGCCATTCGGTGTCACTGGCAAGGACTCCAAAATTACAAAAGCACTAGGTACCATATAGTGTGGTAGTCGCTCTTTCAGAAAATGCCGCAGTTCACTAAAAGTTGGTGCTGGTTCGTGAAGAGAAACAATATAAGCCACTAAGCTCTTTTGACCCGGAATGTCTTCTCGAAGCGTAACAGCGACTTGGAGCAAGTTTGGATATTGGCTGAGTGCTGCTTCAATTTCTCCGAGTTCGATCCGAAAACCGCGCACCTTTACTTGGTCATCTATCCGACCGAGGTATTC
>NZ_JAUBPS010000165.1:0-1584 GCF_036700865.1 Microcoleus sp. S13C4 | reverse complement strand
AGCCGGATGATGGGAAACTGTCAAGTCCGGTTCTTGGGGGAGGAGGACACGGCGACGTGTGCCTCCTTACCCGCCATCAACCATTAGGCACTTCTCTCTAAACTGCATACATTCCCGACTCTAAACTGCCTCATAAAATTGTGGCTAAAATCGGGCGTGATGGACGCAAACAAGTTGTTCCCTATCGATGAAGGAACCCCTCAAGGGGAAGTTATTTCACCCTTATTAGCAAACATAGCCCTTCACGGCTTGGAAGATAGACTCAAGCAATTTGCGTCAAGTCTCCCAGAAAGAAAAAAGGAGAACATCAGCGCCCTGACAATAGTGAGATACGTTGATGACTTTGTGGTATTACACCCAAGTCTTCACCTCATCACTCAGAGCAAACAGATAGTCGCAGAATGGCTCAATGGGATGGGGTTAGAAATGAGTGAAAAGAAAACTCGAATCACTCACACCTTGATGCAAGTGAAAAACCAACAACCAGGATTAAACTTCCTGGGTTTTAATATCAGACAATATCCAGTTGGTCAAACGCATACAGGAAGAGTCCAGGGGAAATTATTGGGGTTTAAAACACTCATCAAGCCCAGCGAAAAGAAAATTCAACTCCATGTACGGGAAATCGGAGAAATAATAATATCCGCCCACAAAACGGCAAAACAGGAAGCATTAATTGCCCACCTGAATCCACTAATTATGGGATGGAGTAATTACTACTCAACATTAGTTAGCAAGGAAACGTTTAATACGTGGGATAATCACCTGTACAGCCAATTGAAGGCATGGGCAGAACGCCGTCACCCCAACAAAAATTCCTCCTGGATTGCTAATAAATATTGGCAAACTGTGGGAGAAAGAAACTGGGCATTTGGCGCAAGTTAAGGGGAAGAAATTTTCCTTTTAGCTGAACATAGGAAAACGCCAATTATTAGACACATAAAAGTCAAAGGCAAGTTCAGCCCCTTCAAGGGAGATTGGGCGTATTGGAGCACCCGTAGAGGAACTCACCCACAAACATCGACAAGAGTCTCGCGACTCATGAAGATACAAAAAGGGAAGTGTCCACACTGCAACTTATATATTTCTTCTGAGGACTTAATTGAGGTTGACCACATCATCCCCCGTTCACAAAACGGAAAAGATAACTAGAGCAACATTCAATTACTCCACAGGCATTGTCACGACACAAAAACAACAATAGATACCAAATTCCCTGTTGGAAGTACCCATATCAAGGGTCAAAATACAGAGGAGCCGGATGACGCGAAAGTGTCAGGTCCGGTTCTGAAGACGAGCGGTTCCCGTGAGGGAATCGCTTAGTTTAACGGCAAGCACGGTTCCGCATGGGAGGGAGAAGGTGGTAACATCTTCTCTCGACTCTACCTACAGCTTACCATTGAAGTATGTCGCTTTTAATTACTAGACTTGAAGTGCAGGCTTTCGCAAACAGTCTTGAAATTATCTGCGTTTATCTGCGGTTTCCTGATCAATCCAAAATTTATGCAATAAGCTGTTGCACATTTAAACTGTGATACACGCATTGCCCTTATTTTTGATTTTACGACCCCACTTAATTATTAA
>NZ_JAUBPS010000108.1:0-14206 GCF_036700865.1 Microcoleus sp. S13C4 | reverse complement strand
TTCGTAATTCATATTATTAATCTAATTTTTTCTTTTATTTTACCTAGAACGAGCGCACTTTCGCAAGAGGTCTACTGTAAGGGAAGTCTGAAGTGAGGAGCGATCGCGTACCGAATCCAAAGCCAGAAAACGTACACCATGTTACAGATCCCGAACTCTGTGAAAAGATGGGCGAAAAATACCACTGGCGGTTAAAAGAAATCCGAGTGACTCGTAACACCCCCCCTGATGTGGCTTGCGTGTTTGAGGGGGAACAAACCTCGTTTCAGGATATGTGGCAAGATTACCAAGATTAAAGGAAAGGGAGGAAAAATGGCAAAAAAAATTTGGATTGTCTACAAAACCGAAAGCATGAGTGCTCCCGGCTGGGAACAACGTCAGCTTATGCCGAGAGGCAGTCTAACTAATATACTTTGGGAAAATTGGACTTGGGAAGAAAACCCAGAAATTCCTCAAGTAGGGGACACAACCCGCGATTATGAAAATCTATCTGACCCAGGTAATGGAGTCACCCACGGGAAAGATGGAGATTGGGTAGTTACTCGCGTTCAGCAGTTTTCTGCTTCCGATACTGAGGAGCGAATTGTGGTGTGTTACTGTTCTTACCAACCTGTTACATCTGATTGGGAAGCGCTACAACGGGGTGAGTCTGTCAATCAGATGCTAGCAACTGTTGAGCAACATTGAGTGGATAATTAGTTCGTAAAAGCGATCGACTATTCCTGCACAATCTCATACAAATCTTCGATCGACAAATCAAAAGTCCTCGCCAACTTGTGCAAGGCTGTCACGTCAACAGTTGCTAATCCGGGCGATCGGGCATAGGTTCTGAGGGTACTGTAGACTACGCCCGATCGCTCTGAAACTTCTTTCAGCGTCCAGCCCTTCTCGGCAGCGAATTCTCGCACCCGCAACTTAATTAAGCCCATAAGCTATTGACAATTGACTAATATAAGTCATAGAGTGATAATGTAAAAAGCGATCGCCCCCAGGTCTGGAAAACTAAAAAGCGATCGCCTATCCAAATTCAATCCCTTTACAAAAGTTTGCACTCTTTACAAAGGATTTGCTTAGCATCATGTTAACAAAATTTTCGCGAAAATCAACCCCCAGACACAGATTGAGCCGGTTTGTCACAAAAGAGGCGATCGCGCGGCTGCTGAAAATCAAGGTAGAACAAATATATCGCTTCGAGTGCTGGGCGCATATCCTGTACGTGCACGCCAAAGGGATGAGTCGGTTTGTGAGTTATGCCGACTTTCCGCCTGTTTTGGGAGTGGAATCGCCCTGTGGTTTAGATTTTGGTTATTGGAAGCGCCGGATAGCGAGTCAGAAAGAGAGACACGCGCCGGATTTTTGGGTGGATTTCTATGCGGATAGATTTCAGAAAGCTGTTTGTGTTTCTGAATTGTTCGAGTGGGGAAATTTGGTGGGGGTGATTAAGTTTATGTTGCGATCAATAGCCGTGGAGTCGCTGCGAAAGGTTTATGCACAAGAGAAATCTCTACTGGAACATTTCTAAATACTAAATGATTAACGATCAGGATTTTCTGCACGGTGCAGCGTTCTTAAGATTAATTAACTCGGGCTCTAGGATTACCATCACCCATGCCTTTGAAATACATCAGTCAATATACTTAGTTGAAAGTGATAGCCGTAAGTCAGCTATTCTCTTCAAAATTTCTAAGAAAGCTACTTCTGCATGGTCTTTCACCTTGAGCGCTCAGGAAAAATCTGCTCTAGCTACTGTGTATGACAAGTATCCTGACTTTTCGGTATTTATCGCGCTAGTTTGTCACAAAGACGGTATCTGCTGTATAGCTGAAGAGCGATTGTGGAGTATAGTTGATAAAAATGCAGATATTAGTGTTCAACACATATCCGTGTCTAGGCGACCTCATGGAAGTTATCATGTAAGTGGCCCAGGCAGGCAGCAGATGAATCAGACTGTACCTCAGAATGATTGGCCTCGCGTAGTTTTGTAAAATAAAAAAACCGCCATGAGTAAGATTCCTATTAAAAATGATGGCTATTGTATCAACAAGTTTCTTGAGAGGATTAAGAGCAAACTTGGAAACACAGAAGCAGAGCAGTTAAAGCAAGCTGCTGTTGAAATTGTTCAAAATTGCGTTGATGTTTACTCAACAAAATTTGGCTCGGGTGATGTTGGCGCTACAGGAACAGGTATTGTTAGTAATCATCATAAAGGCAAAATACCTTATGGTACGACTGGACTAATCTATGGCAAAGTCCAAAGCGGCAAAACTAATACTACCCTTGCTACGCTGGCACTTGCTGAAGCTAATAAATTCCGTTGCTTCATTGTATTAACATCTGATAATACATGGCTAGGTAAACAAACAGCAGATCGTTTTGCAAATCAGATCAAAGGTGGCCCTGTTGTCTTTAATTGGGAACAATGGAAAAATGATCCCAGAGAATTCGCTCATCAACTGCACGACTATATCAATGATACTGGTGTTGTCTTAGTATCCACAAAAAATGTGCGTCACCTTGAGAACTTGCTTAAGGTTCTCAAGTCTGCTAAAGCCAGTAGTGTACCCACTCTGATCTTTGATGATGAGGCTGACAATGCTAGCCTCAATACCAATGAAGCCAAGAAAGCTAAGAAGGAAAAAAATACGGTTCCTGATAGTAAGATATTTGAATTAATAGCCGAGATTAGGCAACAAGTTGCTAATCACATATATTTACAAATCACAGCTACCCCTCAAAGCTTGTTGCTGCAAAATCTCAATCACCCCTGTAAACCAGCATTCTGTGTACTTTCTAAACCAGGCAATAGTTATATAGGAGGAGACATTTTTTTTGAAGAAAATAGCCAACATTGCTGTACGGTGAAAGCCGAAGAGCTGGATCAGTTAAAAAAACAGGGAGGAAAAATCAACCCTGGAGATAATTGGGATATGCCGCCAAAGCTTAAATTAGCTTTGTGCTGTTTTTTCGTGGGTTCAATATACAAAATGAAATCAGCAACAGATATAGATGCTAAGTATTCTTTTCTAGCTCATATTGACCACAAGCGGATTACTCACAGCACGTTGGAAAAGGTTATTCGCAGCTTTGTTGTAGAGCTTGACAAGGCTCTGCGATCTAAATCATCTGTCACAAAGCGAGACGATGCACTTAAGTGGTTAAGTGAAGCTCATGCGGAGTTAAGCAAAACAGCTTCTAACTTACCACCTCTCAATGACCTTGTTGTGGAGCTAGAGTATCAGTTACGAAATACTATACCAAAAGTTATTGATGCCACCAATCCAGATAAGGAACCAAAATACAGCCCAGGTATAAACATTCTAATTGGAGGAAACCGCTTGGGGCGTGGTGTAACTATTGAAGGATTGATGATTACTTATTACGGGCGTGATGCTAAGCAAAAGACGATGGACACAGTTCATCAGCACGCGCGAATGTTTGGTTATCGTCAGGAATTGTTAGATGTTACTCGCCTCTTTTTACCCGAACACATTTTAGAAGATTTCCGCGCTATCCATGAGTCAGATGAGGGTATGCGTGAAGTAATTGATGAGGACACTGGCAAAATTAAGCTGACGCCAGTGTGGGTTGGTCGACAACTTAGACCAACCCGTGCAAATGTCCTTAATCCAGCAGCCATTGGTGCTTTTACCCCAGGATCTTCTATTTACCCCCGCGATCCATTGTGGAAAGCTTCTGAAGTTAAAAAACACACAGAAGCACTTGATAAACTTCTGTCTACATTTCAGGGAGAGGATGAATACCATCCAGTAGACATCGACTCTTTAATCGAGATTATTTCAGAAATGCCAAGCCGTTTCTGTTCGGGGTATCCCTGGGAAGATGAGCGAGTCAAACAGGCACTTCAAGCAATGAAAACAGCAGGTATCCATAATGGTATTCTCAACGTTCGTCGAGGTAAAAAGGGTGATGGGCTGGACTTAAAAAACCAAACTACTCGACCTTGGCAGGATTATTTTTCACCAAGTGAGTGGCGAAGTAAGCCCAGAAAAAAATACCCTGATGTGCCTGTACTCATTGTTATGTACGAAAAAGGTAAAAAACAAGATAGGTGGGATAATCAGCCTCTCTATTTGCCAACACTGATTCTGCCTAAGAGCAAATTCGTCTTTAAGCTGTTCACCATTTAAATTTTCGATACTATCTAAGCCAGTAAAGGGTTTCAGCCTCTGCAACACCCAGTTTAAATGCTAAACAGCTTATGTTCAATTACTCAGAGGAATCAGAAGAAGTAGAAGAGCAACAAGAAGATGAACGAGAATGGGATGATTCAGAGTAAATAGACGAAAGTTAATTGATACCACAAGCATCATATAATTCACCATAAGCCGTCAGAGAAGGAGGCTGATAATTTTTTATATAGCTATAAAAAAGCTTATGAAAAACATTCGGGCGCTAGGGTAGAGGTTCAATTTTTATTTGCAGAAGATTGAGATAGGCTCATGTTTGACTATAAAGTGAATTCTCGTTAAATTCGGTTGTGACACAATCATTTCCAAATAATGTTCCCAGTCCTCGCTTTTCCAATCAGTCCCCTGGGACTCTAGATGATGAACTTCGGTCAGCAGAACAATTAGGTATCAGACCCATTAAAGTGGGAGAAGCAGGATTTGACGATATAATTAATAAAGGGACTGTCAAATGGGCAATAACAACAGAGCTAGAACTCGTTGTAATTTCCAAATTTTTAGATGTTAAGAATGAAATCTACCATGCAGAAATTCGCGAGCTTAGACAACTTAAAAATCGATTGAAAGTTATCGCAGCACTTGCTGACAGCGATAAATATGTTTTAGATGAAGAACTCAACTTGGCTTGCCCTGCGGGATAAACTACCGTAAAAGTGCGGGAACTGAGTACGCAATAACTTCTCATCGTATCAACCATAATAGTAACAAGTGAGTTTGGTAAAAGCGAGGAAATAACTATGGTCACTGCTACTGCTGTACAGGATAATTTTACTTTAGAAGAATTCATCACCGAGCCGCCCGACAACATGGAATTGGTAGACGGCAAACTTGTGGAGAAAAATGGCATGACACTAAAGACGGGTAAAATTCAGTTGAGACTGGGGAATTCTTGGGAAGATTACAAAAATTATAGCGGACAAGGTGGAGAGGCTTATGTCGAGGTTCCTTGCCGCACCAACCGACAAATTCGCCGCCCCGATGTCGCTTATCTCACACCCGAATTAGTTGCACAATTTGGCAATCTTGCCACTTTACCCCAAAGTTTCCCCCTAATTGCCGAAATAGTTTCACCCACCGATATTGCTGAAGATGTCTTTCTCAAAGCACAGGAATATTTAGAATCTAGCTGTCAGGAAGTTTGGTTAGTTTTTCCCGAAAGTCGTTTAATATTCGTGATGACTCAAAATCAGATATTCACATTTAGATCCGGCGATACCGCCACCACCCAACAAATCCTGATCGGTTTTAGCATCGAGGTCGATCGATTGCTAGCTTAAACTAAATTTAACAACCTTTCATGTAGCAGCACGCAACACAAAACTCTCCTCTACCCGTTGCACCAGTTCTGAAATCAAATTGCTACAATATTCTTAATACTCCGCCAGTCCGCCTTCACGGACTTCGTTTCTATAGCATCGAAATTCTATTCGGTGGTATTTAATTAATATCCCACCCTTATCGGAGCAAACCGCCATGTCAGACGACTTTTCCTTAGACGAGCTTTTAAATAGAAGTTATTACGCCTTCAAAGACGCAGAAAACCAAGTGGGACAGTGCAATGTTTTAGTCATCGGCAAAACCGGAGTCGGCAAAAGTACCCTGATAAATTCCGTTTTTCGCCAACGCTTAGCAGAAACCGGAGTCGGCCGCCCCATCACTCAAGGTATTCGCCAATATACCAAACCGAATTGCCCAATTACAGTCTACGATACTCCTGGACTCGAACTCAACGCCGAACAAATTAAAGTTATTCAATTAAACGTTGCTAAACTGATTGAAGACCAAAGACTCCTGCACCCAAAAGAACACATTCACGTCATCTGGTACTGCATCAATCACAGCGCCAATAGAATAGAATCTGTCGAGGAAAACTGGCTAAAAGAAATGGAAGTCAAAGACGTACCAGTCCTTTTAGTGCTGACTCAGACGACATCTAAAAAGCCGGGCGAGTTTTTCAAGCAACTGGAACACATGAATTTGCCAGTCAGTCAAATTATCCCCGTCATGGCTGAACCGGAAGAAATAGATGAGGATTATACAGTAAAATCTCACGGTTTAGATAAGTTGGTAGATGCAACTTTTCAACTGCTGCCGGAAGTAGCTAAAAAAGCTTTTGTTAAAGAACAAATTGCTAATATTGCGCTCAAATCCGATATGGCATTTAAGTATCTAAGTGCTTATGTAGCCGGTTCGGCTATTGTCGGTGCGACTCCTGTACCGTTTGCTGATGCGCCGATTTTGATGACGATGCAAACAGCAATGATTGCTAATATTACTGTGATTTTTGGAATGCCCTTTGATAAGGGGTTTATTTCGGCGATGCTGTCTGCTATTAGCGGCGCTGGCGGGGTTACTGCTGTCGGCAGAAGTATTGTTACTAATTTGATTAAAATGATTCCTGGTGCGGGTACTGTTGTCGGCGGTGCTATCTCCGGTGCAACCGCAGCAACTCTCACGCTTGCCCTCGGTTTGGCTTACATTGAAGTGCTTAAAGCTTATATGAAAGCTCAAATTAATGGGGAACAACTTTCTTTACAGCAGTTGACAAAGATGTTTGTGGAATTGTACAAGGACTATGCTAGTTCTGGGCGTAAAACTTTGAAGGATGACAAACAGAATCAACCTAAACCTCCCAATCAAATTGAGATTGATTAGATTGGGCATTGGGCATTGGTAATGGGGTTGACAAAGAAAGATAAAATGTAGGGTGCGTGATTCCTACCTTACCGCCGAAGTTAATTAGGAGTTATAAGGAGGTAAATAGCTATGGTAATGGCTGCCGTTTTATCAGAAAATGTTTCTCTACAAGACTTTATGGCTAATCCCCCCGACGATATGGAATTGGAGTTTAGACTAAGCAGGTCAAAAAGTGCGATCGCCCAAAGACTGGCAAACGTCCATACAAGAACGGCAACGGTCGCTGGCGATCAGCTATGAGACTCAACCATAAGAGCGGTGCCAGCGACCGTTGACGTTCTCTTTGAGGTGGCGGATGCTTTCTCAAAAAAAAACTGCCTGCGATAGTTTCAACAGACAGCAGAGCAGGTAGAAAATTGAGAATTCCGCTAAAAATCTCAAATCTACCTGCCATGAAGTTAGAACTCCCTTTCGGGTTTCGGCTAAACGAATCTCACCGGCATTTAAATTGTATATTTCAATGCCGTATCAAAATTCGTCCAATCCCCGCATCCACTCAACGCGCCACCTGCCGCATATACTCCCCCCACAACTGAGCAGCATTTGCACTACCTCCCCCAGTCGGAGAATTATCATCATTTCCCAACCAAACTCCTGTCACCAGTTGCTGACTCGGAATATAACCGACAAACCACAAATCTCTATTATCATTAGTCGTGCCTGTTTTGCCAGCTTCTCCCAACCCCAAAGCAGCACTGCTACCAGTACCTCCCCGCACCACACCTTGCAGCATATCAGTCATCGTATCCGCTACGGCTTCAGAAACTAACTGGCGATTAGCAATGCCATCTTTTTGATAGTCATAAATCACCCGGCAACTGTTAAAATTATTCCTATCTTTGCAATCGCTGCTGTCAATAATTCGCTTGATTACGTGGGGGCGATTGCCCAAACCCCGGTTCGCCAAAACCCCGAAAGCACCCGTTAATTGCAATACATTAACTTCACTTTCACCTAATACTAAACCTGGGGCCAAATTCAGTGGAGATGTAATGCCTAAACGTCTAGCCATTCCCACTACATTGTCTAAACCGACATCTTGTGCTACTCTCAAAGCAATTGCATTTTCCGACTGTGCTAAACCCCGATACATATCAGCAGTGCCGCTGGTTCTTTCGCAGCCGCTGTAACTTTGTCCGCCCCAGGAAAGCGGTTCGCAAGAATAAGTTTTGCTCGCTGGTATTCCGCGTTCGAGGGCGGCTGCATAGGTGAAAATTTTAAATGTAGAACCGGGCTGTCTCAAAGCTTGGGTAGCCCGATTAAACTGACTTTGCAAATAATCTACGCCCCCAACTAAAGCTAAGACTTCCCCGGTTCCAGAATTGAGAGTTACCACGGCTCCTTGAGAAAAACCTGCACTCGTTCCAACATTTTCTACAGCATTTTTGAGGGAAGCTTCAGCCACTTTTTGCAGGCCGGGATTCAAACCTGTTTCTACAATAAAATTGCCTTCTCTGGCTAACTGCTCCCCCAGCAAAAACTCCAATTCGTCAAATACATAACTGTAGAAATAAGGAGCGATCGTACTTTGCAGATATTGGCGAGCTTTGGGATTGATCTCAATGCGCGATCGCCTCGCGCGATCGGCTTCTTCCTGAGAAACCGTCCCCATAGCCCGCATCCGTTCGATCACTCGATCGCGGTACTGCACCGCCAATTGATAATTTTGAATCGGATTAAAACTGTTGGGCGCAGGCAAAATCCCCGCCAAAGTTGCGGCCTCTGACAAAGTTAAATCCTTTGCGGATTTGCCAAAATAAAACCGAGACGCATCCTCAAAACCGTAAAGGTCAATTCCCAAAAACACGCGATTTAAATAAGTCAGCAACAGCTCATCTTTGCTGTAATAATTCTCCATTTTCAAAGCAACTACGGCTTCCCGTAACTTGCGTCCCGCCGAATCTTGAGTTCCCACATAATCTCGAAACAAACTCCTCGCCAACTGCTGGGTCAGAGTGCTACCACCTTCACGAATTCCGCCCCCGCGAACATTAGTTAAAAGTGCTCGCAAAACGCCCAGCGGATCTACCCCCAAATGCCAATTGTAGCGGCTATCTTCCGAAGCAAGTACCGCCTTGGATAAATAAGGCGAAAAATCCTGCAATTGCTTTAATTCTAAGTGAGCGTTATTCTGAGGAGGACGCAGGGGAGTTTGCCCGTCGCGGGCGTAAACAATCACGGGGCCATTGATACTTCTCGGCAGAGGCCGCACGTGAAACTTGGTCGATTCCATACCTACCAAAACCGCGATCAAAGCGGTGATTCCGCTGACGCCGTAAAAGCTGTAACGCACAAGTTGGACATACCAAGGCGGCGGATATACGTACTGAATTCTGACAGCGGCGGCTAGTTCCGGCGGGCCTAAAGTGAACACGTCTCCGTGACGCAGCGACATACTTTTAACTCGCCTTTTGCCATTGTAAATGCCGTTTGTGGAGTCTTCATCTTTAATCACAAAAGGAGTCCGCCGCCGAGTATCGCGCGACAGGGATAAGTGCACGTGACTGACAACGGGATTGCGAACTACAATATCTGAAGATTTGGACGATCGACCTAACAAATATCGATCGCCCAACAGCGGATAAACCTCAGCTTTAGCTGCACCCGCATCCTGTACCCACAGTTCGGGTACTTTGGCGTTCGGTTTCAGCACTAGCTGGTTAAAATTAACCTTGGCAATAGTCTGGACTGCTTGGGTAATCGCACCCAAGACGGTTTGAGGTTTGCGGGGCGGCGGTGGGGTCATATTTCGCTGTGCACTACGATCGAGCGATCGGCTCTTGCACCATTCTACTAGCAACTTTTGGCTAATTTCACGATCTGCTCACACTCTCTTAGCGATCGTCCGCTAGTGACCAGGGATTTTGGGGTTTTTCCTCAACCTACCCCGGAGCGATTTATTGAGCAAATTTTCCCAACCACAAATAATCTCGCTCTCATCGACTAGCAGCAACTGATCATAAACTTGTCAGACAATAGACGAGCAATTGCATTCATTCACTCTCAATTCTTGAAATTATCTGCGTTACTCTGTGTTTATCTGCCTTTCATCTGCGGTCTATCGGTCAAAAATTTATGCAATTGCTCGTCTAATCAACACTTTCTCTAAAATTAATCCCCGATTTACCAGCACAATTCGCCTAATAATTAAAAACCCCCTTTTTTAAGGGGGGTTAAAAGCCGAAAATCAGCTTGATTCTCCTTACATCGAAGAACCCAAACCGGCATAAGCACCGTAGAAGAAAAGGCTCACAATGCCCAGAACACCGAGACCTGCGACAGTAGCTACCAGCCACAAAGGAATTCTGCCACTTTCACTAAACATAGCCATCACCTCACTAATTCACAGCTAAACACATTCGATCGAACTATTGAAAGCAAACTAAAACACCAGTTAATTAAAGAAATAACTGGAAAACAAAATACCCAAAACAAAAATCAGCAACAAACCCAAATACAAAGAAGTCCGGTTTAACTCAACAGGCTGCTCGTTGGGATTAGGAACGCGCTCAGGCATTGTAAACTCCTATCGTTGAATAAATTGCATTGCTGCGATCGCGCCCAAAAAGAAAATTGTTGGGACACCTAAAGTATGAACTGCCAACCAGCGCACCGTAAAAATCGGATACGAAATTGGCTCATTGTTGGGGGTTCTGCTCGTCATTTTTCCAAATCCTTGTTAAATTACTTGGCAATGAACTGATCTACTTGTTTCTTAGCTTCAAAGCGATCCGAGATAATCGGCACTTCTTCCCGCTGCGGTGTGAAATATTGGTTAGGGCGAGGAGTTCCGAAAGCATCGTAAGCCAAACCCGTTTGCACAAACAGCCATCCAGCAATAAACAAAGCCGGAATGGTGATGCTGTGAATTACCCAATAACGGATACTTGTAATAATGTCCCCAAACGGACGTTCTCCAGTTGTACCAGCCATTTAGAATCCTCCTTTCAACAACAAATTGACAGACAATCTCTATTACTATTCTACTATCAAGCCGCTTGCGCTGAACCTTGATATTTAAGTAAAGTACCGCTCGCGCCGATCACAAATCCGCGATCGGAGCCCATAAAGACAATCCTGTAAAAATTAGCGGGAACATCTTCTACTTCGCGGTCTTTTAGCCAAGTTTTCCCGCCGTCCAAACTGCACAGCAAATTGCCGCCGCCGCCGGCTACCCAAACTTCATTATCAGTCCGGTAAGCCATGTCCAGCAAACCCCAACTCGCTTTGCGATCGGGAAAAAACGGTTTTCCCCAACCTTCAGGATTGGACGGGTCGCTAAACTGAATCTGACCACCACGGGCGAGCATCCACAAACGCCCGTCCTTGGTAAAGCCCATATTTTGCAGGCGGCGAGAACTATTGCGGTTGTGAGGTTCCCAAGCTTCTTGTCCGGGTTTCCACACCGAGTAGAAATTGCCCTTCGAGGAAACCGCAACATACTGCCCGTCTTCAGAACGGTTGATATTGCGAACTACCCCAAAAGAATCCAGCAC
The DNA here is from genome assembly GCF_036700865.1 of Microcoleus sp. S13C4. Classification (NCBI taxonomy): domain Bacteria; kingdom Bacillati; phylum Cyanobacteriota; class Cyanophyceae; order Oscillatoriales; family Microcoleaceae; genus Microcoleus; species Microcoleus sp. S13C4. The sequence goes on along the minus strand of NZ_JAUBPS010000108.1, from coordinate 2,805 downwards.
GACAGCTTTCCAATTTTTGCCGCCGTCAGAAGTCCGGTAAATCGCCCCCACATCGGTCGTCATTTCGGCGGAATTCGGGCCCAAAGCTGCGATCGTACTCGGAGAACCAGGCAACTGACTGCTCAAAGCAATCCGCGTCCAAGACTTGCCCTCATCGTTCGTGTGGAGCAAAACAGAAGGCTGGCCGACAATCCAGCCTTCGGAACCCGAAAAACTCACCGACGCAAAACGCGACCTAGGATCGTCGATATCCAGTGCTACAGACTTCCAGCTAGTCCCACCGTCCGAGGTTTCGAGCAGAGTCGCCTCAGAACCCACAACCCAGCCGTGTTGAGGATTGCCCGTAAAGGCAATATCCTGCAAATTAGCTTCCGTCGGCAAGGAAACCACTTGCCAGGGGTTGTAACTCACAGCACCGATGGTGCTGCAACTCGTACAGATGAGCGCAGCGGCCAATAACATTACAATTCGTTGCCAAAATCTCACAATCGTTTTACTGCAAACCATACATACTAAGTAACAACAAGAAACCAACGACCAAGCCGCCAAAAATCAGCAAACTTTTCTGACCTTCGGTCATGCCGTTGACACCGACACCGTAACGCTGATTTGCCTTAAATCCCGATACCCCTTCCATCTGACCGAGATTTTGAAACGCCGACTTGCGCGCTGCGCAAACGGGGCAGACCCAAGTTTGGGGCAAATCTTCAAAAGCCGTGCCCGGGGCAATGCCAATTTTAGGATCGCCCTTTTTCGGATTGTAGACGTAGCCGCAGGCGCGGCACTCGTGCCGATCAAGGGTTTTAGTTTCAGTGGCTTGATCGCTCATAGCTCCAAAAGAGTAGGTAAGCTAATCTTAAAATATACATTAAAAATTATTGCAGAAGATGGACGATTAATCTCAACCAACTCGTAATTTTAGCTACCCAAAATCTATATAATGTAACAGACAAGTTACAGAACCCTTTCACCTAGGCAGTAATTATTCACCGTGTTTGCACTTAGCGGCTACGAGTATTTCTTAGGCTTCCTGTTAATTTCCAGCCTAGTCCCTATCCTCGCCCTCACGGCGTCTAAGGTACTGCGCCCCAAAAGTCGTCCCTACGACCGACGCACTACCTACGAATCCGGCGTCGAGCCGATCGGCGGAGCCTGGATTCAGTTCAACATCCGATATTATATGTTCGCCCTGGTCTTCGTCATCTTTGACGTAGAAACCGTGTTCCTCTATCCTTGGGCGGTTGCTTTCAACCAGCTAGGACTGTTGGCTTTTATCGAAGCCTTGTTTTTTATCACGATCCTCGTTATTGCTCTTGTCTATGCATGGCGCAAAGGAGCCTTGGAATGGTCTTAAGTTCTGACAAATCACAAAAAGCGCTGATCAACCCAGTCGAGCGCCCGGAAGTCACATCTCAACTCTCAGAGAACGTCATCCTGACAACAGTCGATGATCTCTACAATTGGGCGAGACTTTCGAGCCTGTGGCCGCTACTTTTCGGCACGGCCTGCTGCTTCATCGAATTTGCAGCTTTGATTGGATCGCGCTTTGACTTCGACAGATTCGGTCTAGTACCGCGATCGAGTCCCCGGCAAGCCGATTTGATCATCACCGCCGGCACAATTACCATGAAGTACGCCCCCATCTTGGTGCGGCTGTACGAACAAATGCCGGAACCCAAATACGTCATCGCGATGGGCGCCTGCACGATCACCGGCGGAATGTTCAGCATGGACTCCACCACAGCAGTCCGCGGCGTTGACAAACTGATTCCCGTAGACGTGTACATCCCCGGCTGTCCCCCCCGCCCAGAAGCGATTATTGACGCAATTATCAAACTGCGGAAAAAAATCGCCAACGATTCCATGCAAGAGCGGGCCAATTTGCTGCCAACGCACCGCTACTACACCAGACCCCACAAAATGAAAGTAGTAGACGACATTTTGGACGGCAAATACTTGTCTATTCCAGGCCGGATAGCGCCGCCGAAGGAATTGACGGAAGCAATGGGAATGCCAGTACCGCCGGCCCTGCTTGCAGGACAAAAACAGGAGGTAAACCGTGGCTGAGACAGAATCTGCAATTGTTGAAGCCGGGAAGGTTTCCCAGTGGTTGACTCAGAATGGCTTTGAACACGAAGCTTTAGCGGCCGATAATTTGGGCGTGGAGATATTAAAGGTCGATCGAGAATTCTTAATTCCGATGTCAACAGCACTGTATGCCTACGGGTTTAATTATATGCAGTGCCAGTGCGCCTACGACCAAGGGCCGGGACAAGATTTAGTCAGCGTCTACCACTTGGTTAAGCTGACAGATAATGCTTCCAAGCCTGAAGAAGTCCGCGTCAAAGTATTCGTACCGCGCGAAGATCCCAGAGTGCCATCAGTCTACTGGATTTGGAAAGCAGCCGACTTTCAAGAGCGGGAATCCTACGATATGTACGGCATTGTCTATGAAGGACATCCGAATCTGAAACGGATTTTGATGAACGAAGATTGGGTAGGCTGGCCTCTGCGGAAAGATTACATTTCCCCTGATTTCTACGAATTGCAAGACGCTTATTAAGGGAGTTTTGAGTTTTTAGCTCAAAATATATAGGACTAAAGCCCCTGTCGCGTAAAGTCGGGTACGTCAGGGGGGAAAACCCTACTATACACCTTCAATAACTCTTGTGGGGCAGGCATCCTACCTGCCCTTTACAGGTTTTTTGGGAAGGCTTCACTTAACCAACGAAGTAATACCAATTTTCAAAAATCATGCAACAGTAGCTAGGGCTGACAAAATGTAATCCCATCCAGTTATAGATG
>NZ_JAUBPS010000014.1:0-106162 GCF_036700865.1 Microcoleus sp. S13C4 | reverse complement strand
GTTTTTGAGTAACAGCTTGCCGGATATTCAAAGGCAGCTACTTTTGGCTGCAATCATTTTTTAGTCTAAACTACAGTTTCTCAAGCACTCCTTACCTTATTATGATAAGTATCTCTTGCGATTATTTAAACCCTCCAACTTCAAACCTTCTCCTGAACATTTTCTCCCAACAAGCCGCCTGGCCGAAAAGCCAAAATCACCACCAAAACCCCAAACACCCAAGCATTAGTCCAGCGGCTCGACAAATACTGATCGCTCAAAGACGAAAGCAACCCAATCAAAACCCCTCCTAACATCGCCCCGACAATATTGCCAATTCCCCCCAAAACCGCCGCCGTAAAAGCCCTCAAACCCGCTGTAAACCCCATCGTAAAAACAATAGTATTGTTGTACAAACCCACCAAAATTCCCGCCGAACCCGCCAAAGCTCCCCCAATCAAAAAAGTCAGAGCAATAATCTGATCCACATTAATTCCCATAATCTTAGCGGCATCGCGGCTTTGAGCAGTTGCGCGCATCGCCTTTCCGAGACGAGTGTATTGCACAAACACATGAAGCAAAACCATCAATACAACCGCCACCACCAACACAATTAAATCTTTCGTAGTAAATACAATACTTGTTTGAATTCCCAAAAACTTTAGAATATCAACTCGCGGTAACAAATCGGGAAAACTTTTCGGCGCAGCAGAGTTAGAACCCATCACCGGAATAAAAGCTTTCAATCCTCCCCAAAATAACCCCATATTTTGGAAAATAAAAGAAACTCCAATTGCTGAAATTAAAGGAGCCAAACGGGGAGCATTTCGCAAAGGCCGATAAGCGTACTTTTCCACAACAATATTCAGCCCAGCACAAAACACCGAACATACAATTAAAGCGACTAACATCACCGGTATAGCAATACCTAAAGGTGCGCCATCTTGCATCCCAAAAGCCCCGAACACGGTTAGGGAAGCAAAAGCGCCCAACATATACAAATCGCCGTGAGCAAAATTGATTAACTCAATAATGCCATAAACCATAGTGTAACCCAAAGCAATAATTGCAATCAGCGCGCCGTTGACCAGACCAACTAATAATTGTTGGATAAAAACTTCAGGATTGCTGACTATTTCTCCAAGGATTTTTGTCAAATCAAATCCGGCGATCGGGCCTAATAGCAAAACTATATAAACTACACCTAGATATAAGAGAATACTTTTCCAGTTTTTCATGTTTTTAAGTAATGGGAAATTAGGAATTGGAATTGGAAATTGGAAATTGGAAATTGGAAAAAGTTGAAAGATTTTTTTTCCTTCTTCCTTCTTCCCTCTTCCCTCTTCCCTCTTCCCTCTTCCTTCTGATTAATTATTCCGTCTTGAGCGCATTCACGAACTCCCACTTGGCGCCTTTAACAACATTTCCTGACATGGTAGTCAAGCTCGTGTCGCCGTTGGTGTCAAAACTCCAAGTGCCCAGTACCCCGTTAAAATCTTTAGTTGCCAAGACAGCTTCGCGGATAGCAGGGCGGTCATTTTTGCAAACTTTATTAATTGCGCCGATCGCAACTTTAGCAGCTTCATAGGCGTATGCTGCATAAGCTTCGGGTTCAGCATTATATTTTGCCTTGTAACTTGCGTACCACTTCGCACCCACACCAGTCAATTCTTGAGGAGGCAAGCCGCCAAAAGTAGCATAAACTCCTTCGGCATCTTTGCCTCCGGCATCAATTAAAGCTTGATCTTTAATGCCGTCCGGCCCCATGAACTTAACTGTATCAGCCGCCATCCCGACATTTCTCATGTCTTTAATTATTTGTCCGGCGTTGCTCTGAGTAGTGCCGCCGAAGTAAATCAGGTCTGGATTTAAAGCTTTGATCTTATTCATTAACGCCTTGTAGTCGCTAGCTTTAATATCAATTCCCTCTCTTCCGAGGACTTGAATTCCCAACTTTTTAGAAGTTGCTTCAAAAACATCAGCGATGCCTTTGCCGTAGAGTTCTTGGTCGTCGAGAATGTAGACTTTTTGCACGCCTAAAGATTTTGCCCAGTTGCCAGCTACAGCTCCTTGAAGGTCGTCCGCGGGGACAACGCGGGTGAAATTGCGAGTGCCTGCGGGATAATAAACGTTGGGTTCTTTGGGTTCGCCTTTTCCTGGTTTAGTCAGTCCCGGATAAGTGTTGGCCGGACTGATCATGACGATGTTAGCTTGGTTGAGCACGGGAATGGAAAGTTTGGCGGCACCGGAGTTATAGTGACCGATGACGGCAACTACCGCACCGTCAGCGACGGCTTTGTTGGAGTTGGACGTTACTTGGGCTGGGTCCCATTTGCCAGCGGCGGCGGTGGCGTCATCGAAAACTTCGTATTCGATTTTGATTTTTCCGTCGCAAGCTTTGGAGTCGGTTTCGGCAAGTGCTTGTTTGATGCCGTTGACCATTGTTTGAGATTGACCCAAGGCGCTACCTGTCATCGGGAGCATGGAGACAATTTTGACAGTATTTGGGTCTCCGGGGCTGCTGACTGCGACGGGAGTGGCTGCGGGACTGGTTCCGGGGCTGCCTCCGGGAGTTGTGGCGGTGGGTGCTTGAGGATTTTGACAGCTAGCGCACAGAGAGGCTATTCCGGCGGCAAAAAGTAATTTCCGCAATCCTCCGACGCCGAGATTCTTTGTTGAGTTGATTTTTGGGGATGTGGCACTTTTGCCCCCTGACTTCTGGGAAAAGTTCATAGGTTGGTTTGTTTGTTGCTTGCGTCTTAGCATATTTTCACTGTTTTAAGTATGTAGTCAAGAGTTAGCACAAGTTTAAAAAATTTGTGTCAACTATCAACAACACACCTAGAAAGGCAACATCAGGACTGGGGCCAGAACTCCTGTCTCAGGGGCGGCGGGGGCTGCCCGTACAATGCGTGAGTTCACGATTCCATCGCGGTTAACTAGATCCGCGATCGCAACTTCCAGTAAATGTGTTGACATTGTATATACAAAAAATTTACAATATGAATATTCTAGAGCTACTAGCTCTAATTAATGCTCTGTCTAGCCAGAAGTTACTATTATGCACCCGCCAGCATCTGAAGGGTCAGTCAGCCAGAACCGCGATGTTACAATCAACATTCGAGCTAAGCCGAATCAACGCGCTCTAATCGATCGCGCGGCGCAATTACAGGGAAAAAGCCGATCGGAATTCATGCTTGAATCAGCTTACCAAAAAGCTCAAGATGTGATTCTAGACCGCTGTTTTTTTGGGTTAGATGAACTTAAATTTAAGCAATTTTTGGCGCTTCTGGATGCACCGCCGACGCCAAATCAGAACCTAAACGCATTACTAAAAACAAAATCTCCGTGGGATTAGATCGAGATTTAGACCAACTCTGCCCGCCTGAAAAACTGAACTCGTTACATCAAATTGAGACCGTTGATTCAGGCAACAGTCAGTTAGATGAATGGCTCAAGCGTCGCGCTCTGAAAAATGAGTCAGAGGGGGCGTCACGGACTTATGTTTTGTGCGATCGCCAAGCAGTCATTGCGTACTATTGTCTTGCAAATGGAGCAATAGCACAAACTGCTGCAATGGGTAAAGTCCGGCGCAATATGCCCGATCCGATTCCTGTTATGGTGATTGGACGGCTTGCAGTAGATCGCAAGTGGCAAGGCTGCGGCATTGGACGCGCTTTGCTGCGGGATGCAATTCTTCGCACTTTGCAAGCTGCTGAAATTGCAGGGATACACGCAATTCTCGTACACGCTATCTCCGAAGATGCCAAGCAGTTTTACCAGAAGTGCGGGTTTACTGTTTCGCCGATCGATCCGATGACACTCATGGTGAAAGTTAGCGATGCCATTGCTTCACTTTAGCTCAGACCTTACTTGCTCTCGTTGGAGGTTTCCTCGCGCATGGTTGAGTTACAAGCTGATTTAGAATATGTGGTGAACGATCACTTAAAAGTCTCTTTAGATGCGATCGCTCGATGGCAAGCAGGAGCGAGAAAGGCGCAGTACCGAAGACATCGCCATTATTCCGGCAGGAGTTGCTCATCGCTGTAGTTGGGATGAGCCGACTCAATTTATAGTAAAATTGTAATCATGAGTTAAAGAGGGATAATCGGTGCTTGCTCAGGAAGATCTTCAAAAGAAAATTTGTGATTTTTTAGGAATCTTACAATATTCAGTAGAGTATCGAGGAGCGATCGGATTGCTGGATCAAAATTTGATTCTTCAATCTTTCATTGCCCAATTTCTCAATATTATATACGGGTACGATCTCATCAATCTAGATCGTGATGGACATAAATATCCTGCAATAGATTTAGGAGACTTTTATAGAAAAGTTGCTTTCCAAGTCACGGCTACCAAGACGCCAAGAAAGATTGAGGAGACTATAGAAATTTTCATTCGTCACAAGGAGTATGAAAATTTTAACAATCTCAAGTTTCTTATCCTGGAAAGGAAGCAAAATAAGTATTCACAGGTTTTTAACACTTACAATCTATTTGACTTTAATCCGCAAAGAGATATCCTTGATATCAAAGATATAGTACGCCAACTTCCTTCCCTAAAGTTGGAGAAACTTCTACGTTTGAGCCATTTGATTGATTCTGAGCTTTCTGGAACAGTCATATTTAAAACTACATATCAAATTCTTCACGATTCACATCATCAAGACTCTTTGCCTAGAGAAGAAGTTAAGCCCGATAATGTGGTTAGAACTGTTCGTTGGGTAGATGTGCCTTTATACTCCGATCCAGGCTGTCAACAGCGAAGACCAGATATGACTGGTGTGATCCTTGATAACCGACAGCACCCTGAAAACGTCTTTGCAGGATACACCATCCATCCAATCTCCCCTAATCTCTTTAAAGAAGGAGCGCAAGTGATTATTGTGTATAGTAGAAATAGTGTTTGTGATGAGTCATGGTATCGAAACCCAGAAACAAATGAAATAACTTATGCATGGACTGAGCACTCTGAGGTTATAGGTCGTATGGTTGAAGTTGCTTGAATACCATTACTAGACGGCAGGTAGTTGAAAATTATCCCAAACATCAAACTAATCTGATGATGGTTGATTTGCGAGACTTATCTGGAAAGTGTTTTTATGGAAAGTACCGTAGAGCGGCAGTGGGGAATTTTGGGGGAGGAATTTCGGAGAATTTCGATCGAGTTTCAGCACCTCCATCCCGAAATTGATTGGCGAAATGCGATTAACTTACGAAATATTTTGGTTAACCGCTATGACCAAGTGCTCTCGGAAGTTATTTGGAATATTGTTACAGGTGTTTTACCTCGTTTGCTGGTACAAGTAGAGGCATTATTGCCACCGTTACCTGATGATAGTTGAGCCATCGCCCACAAACAAAAGATGCACGTGAAGCGGAGCTATCCCGTAGGGAATCGCCCCATCGCCATAGTTCCAAAAATATCAACTAGACTGCGAAATCAAATCCGAATCCTTTTTTTCCTTTGACCGATCGACACTAAAATCTTCATAGTACGATCGCTCAGTATTCACATCCCACAAATCGTGCTTTTCCCCCAAAATGTTTCTCACAGCTAGCATCCCCGTCAGCATGGAATGGTCTTGGTTGTTGTATCGGTGCATACCGTTTCGTCCGATCGTCTGCAAATTCTCAATTCCCTTCACAAAACCTTCAAGTACCTGCAAGTGTCCTCGATATTCGCCATCATAGACTGGATAAGCCTTGGGCTGCCGTATGACAACTCCATCTTCAACATCGGCAGTTTCGGCTAACCCCAAACCAACCAACTCGCGAGTTGCTAATTCGATAAGTTGCGCGTCCGACATTTCCCAAATCTCGTCGCCAACGCTACAGAAATATTCCATTCCTAAACAACTTTTGCTGGCGTCGGGAACTAAAGCGGCGCTCCAATTTTTAAAGTTTTGAATGCGTCCCACTTTGACTTCGGGGGAGTGAATGTAAATCCAGTTGTCAGGAAACAAATCCTTGCGATTGACAATCAGCGATACAATCAAAAAATCTCGATATTTTAGCGATCGCGCGGCGTGCAATACCTCTTCTGGTGGCTGCGGTTTCATTCTTGCTACCAGCGCCGATATCGGCATACTCGTAATGAAATTATCCGCCGAATATTGAATTAATTCTCCATTTTGCTCCGCAGTAATACTTTTAATCTTATTACCTTCACGCTCAAAGCTAATCACTTTAGTATCCAGATAAACTTTGCCGTCTTTATTCTCCACAGCTTCCGCGAACTTTTCCCACATCATCCCCGGCCCCAAAGCCGGATAATCAAACTCTTTGATTAATGTTTTAGTGTCGTTGCTGCCAAACAAAGCATTAATAATTGCAGTCGTCAGCGACAATCCTTTAATCCGCTGCGCCGCCCAATCGGCTTGAATTTCCGAACAAGGAATGCCCCAAACTTTTTCAGTGTAAGTCTTAAAAAATGTTTTATACAAGCGTTCGCCAAAACGATTGATCACCCACTGTTCAAAAGTTTTTTCTTCCTGAAGCGGCCAAATTCTAACTTTTAGATAACTCAAAATAATTAGGGTACTCTCAATTATGCCCAAATTAAAGAGAGTATTGAAGGCACTGATCGGATAATTAAAAAATTTACCTCGATAAAAAATTCGCGACAATCGTGGCACTTTAATAAACTCATTTCCCAGTACCTCTTGCCACAACTGCTGCACGGCTTCAACTTTAGTATAAAAGCGGTGGCCGCCAATGTCGAAACGATAGCCTTTGTAGCTTTCGGTGCGAGCTATTCCCCCAACTTTATCACCTTTTTCTAGTACAACAGGGATAATGCCTTGCTTGACGAGCTCGTAGGCAGCAGTCAAGCCCGCAGGACCTGCACCGACGATCGCAACAGGATAATGTTTCACTCAGCCTACCTCCAGCTTTTTTATCGCAACTATACAGTTATTTATAGCTTGTCGAAGGGATAGATGCACCCGTGAATACCCTGAGAAACTCTCGCTCGACCTGATGTTTAAGCACAATTTGCCTTGATTTATTGAGCTGAGACTGGCAAGCTAACTTTGCCAGTCACAGGCTTTTTTTGGTATAAGTAGCGACCAGTGCCGATCGCAAATGCCAGCCCGCTGTAAAAGTAGAAAAGCCAGTGCCACGGAATAGTTCTCAGGGCAAATAGGATACCGTGTTTACGATGAAAAAATCGGTAAAGTGGTGCATTAATTGCTACCAGTGGTGCGGCCAGCAAACCAGCCACTAGCAGAAAGCTCAGCGACCAGCAGGTTCCCAAAATTGCCAGCAGGACTGCATAAGTTAAAATCACGCTGATGCGGTTTGAAACTTGCAAGTTGAGGTCGTTATTCAATTTGCGATCGCGCCAAATCAGTTCTGTCCAAGGCAGCGCTCGGTAGAAAAAGTCAGCTTTCACCATCCCAATCGGTTCCCACCGCTTTAAATGCTTCACCTGCAATGTTTTGCACAGCCGAATTTTATAACCTGCTTGTTTCAAACGGTAGCCGAACTCAATATCTTCGATCGAAGCTTGGCGGTAACTCTCATTAAAGCCGCCCATCTGCAAAAAAATTTCCCGGCGAATCACTCCGCAAGCTCCCCAAAAAGTTGAAGCTTCTTCGTTACCTGTTTGGTGCACGTAGTGGTGCAGCAAGTTCCTGTACTGCGATAGAAAACCGGGATCTCCAGGAGCATCGTCGTAAGAGCCGATGAAAGCAGCTAAGTAGGGATTATTTTTGAACACCGATATCGCATAGCCCACAGCTTCTGCACAAACAGCCACATCAGCATCCACAAAAAACAGAATATCTCCCTTTGCAGCTTGGGCACCCAAATTCCTTGCCCGCGCTGGCCCCCCGCATTCGGGAATCCTGATGACTTTGGCGCCGAATTCCTTGGCCAAACGCCAGGAACCATCGCTTTCGCCATCTGCTACTACAATAATCTCGATCGGTCTGGGCACAGCTTGAGCCAGTTTTGATAAACAGGTGCGGAAGTAAGCGCCCCCGTTGTGGACTGGGATAATGATGGATACAGTGGGATCGGCGGTAGAAATCATTACCTAAATTGTTTAAATTGCAGGGATCAAAATTTCCTTGAATTTTATTGTTGCTACTTTACGAAGGGTAAAATCAGCTCTACTTTTTTATTTATAACTCAATTGCTGTTTGTATTCAACTAAATTTTTGGCTGGCATTCTCGATTGGATTTTTCCCAATTCATACCTGTATTCTAGGCCATATCTTGCTGAGACTGACCTGATGCAGACCACAGCTTTACAAAATCTTTAAATATATGATTGTTTGTGTAAACTTGCGAAAAAGCACCAGCAGCATTTTTGGGCGGCTGTGTCGCACCGCACAAGACTGTGATTTTATAAGTAAGCACACCGTATAAAATCAAACATACTTTCGACGGAAACCCGCAGGCGGTCAGGACTTTTCCGGTACAGTTTCTTTTACAGACCTCATCCGCGAGTGACTCCTGAACCAAGTCTCTATCCCGACTTCGGCGTCAATTCACATTGTAGGACTTTTGGCAATATATTTTAAATATAGGTCTTAAAGTTTCCGACGGTGTACGATCGAGCTTTGGTAATTTGCTAACATACCCTTAGCTATGTCCCTGGGAGCAAAAAGTTTTACCTAAACCCTTTTTTATATTACATGAACACCTCCCCAAACCCTTTAAATCAGCCATTAGTTTCAGTCATCATCCCAGCTTTCAACGCTGACAAATTTATTGCTAAAACCTTAGAGTCTGTTTTATCTCAAACTTATCACAACATAGAAGTTTTAGTAGTAGACGACGGCTCTACAGATACAACACCCGAAATCGTCAATTTTTTTGTTCAAAAAGATAGCCAAATTATCTTATTGCAGCAGTCAGATGCAGGCGTCGCCGCCGCTCGCAACCTAGCAATTGAAAAATCAAAAGGCGAATATATTGCTCCCCTTGATGCCGACGATATTTGGTATCCCCACAACCTAGAAAAACAAGTCGAATGCTTAATTAAATCAGAACAATCTGTAGGAGTTGTCTATTCATGGTCACTTGATATAAACGAAAAAGACTTATTCACCGGTGGATTTTACAACTCCACCATCGAAGGAGAAGTATACAAAGCTTTAGTTTATAAATATTTTATGGGTAATGCGAGTTCATCTCTGATCCGCCGCATTTGTTTCGAGAGAGTAGGCGGTTACAATTGCCAATTGAAAGCCGAAAATGCCCAAGGCTGCGAAGACTTGGAACTTTTTCTCCGCATTGCTGAGCATTATCAATTTAAAGTAGTGCCAGAATTTTTAGTTGGCTACCGACAGATTTCCAGCAGTATGTCTTGCAACTATGCAGCAATGGCAAAATCTCACTCTCTAATTATTGCAGGTGTCCGGGAGCGGCATCCTGAAATTCCTACCCATATTTATCGCTGGTCTAACAGCAGTTTTTATATATACAATTTAGCCGTTAAAAGCAACCGTAATGGCAACCATCGCAGTACATTATTTTGGCTATATCGAGCTTTTCGAGAAGATTCATTGATGACTCTTTTACGCCATAATTTGTACATTCTCTCAATAGAAAGTATCTTAAAAATTTTAGTTTCATCAGTTACTCAATCTCGGTCAGACTTAAAATCAACATCAACAGAGACTGAAGGCAAAACAATTTCCACCATCCAGAGGCGAACCATGATTCATAAAATGCTCCCGTCCCAGGTTTATGAAAGAATGCGATTCAATAATTTTGTCAAGCGATAACCCGAATAAACCCAAGATAAAAAACCAGATTTCTTAAAGAAACCTGGTTTTTGAGGCAAGCTATGGAAGAGAGTTAAATAAACGGAAATAAATTTTTGCTTCGCTTCTTCCTTCTACTTATATATCTCTAAGCGTGAGAAGCTGTAGGAGTTTGAGCTTTTGGCTGCTGGCCGTCTGGCGCCAAGGATTCCCCTTCAATAAACGAGCGCAACATCCAAGCCATTTGCTCGTGCTGTTCCATCAAACCAGTCAAAAAGTCTGCGGTTCCGTCATCATTAAACTCTTCACCACACTGTTGGACGTGTTGGCGGAGATTGCGAATAACTAACTCGTGGTCATCAACTAAACGGGATACCATTTCCGTAGCCAAAGGCAAATCCCCGATATGTTCTTTAATCGAGCCATACTTCAGAAAACCCTCAGCAGTACCAATTGGATAGCCACCTAAAGTTCTCACCCGTTCGGCCATAGCATCGATGTTTACTGTTAACGCCTGATAGTGTTCTTCCCACAACTGGTGGAGCGATCGAAACTGTGGGCCCACTACATCCCAGTGATACTTTTTGGTTTTGATTAACAGCAGATAAGCATCTGACAGGTCGTGATTCAACAGTTCGATAACGCCTGCACGTTGCTCGTCAGATAGACCTATGTTTAACTTACGCATTGAAAATTGTTCCTTCAACTCTAACTTTACATTTATTAGAACAAATTTCGCCAGCCACTTACATCAACCCAGAGGACGATCGAAGACGATCGAACTTTAGTAAAATATCTGCTTTTCAGGTTAAAGTAATTGCAAGATTGATACCCTTAGATAGATGCAATGAAACTTATTGTTCGCGCTCACCTTTACTTGGTGAACACAGCGATTGGGCCGTCGGTGAGTTCCCTCTCAATCCTGCTACAGAAAAAGGCTGGAGTCTGATAGCCCGTACAAATCCAGGAATTTCTGCGGAAGTTAAGCAACATCCCACCGAAAGTTAACCAAAATGCACACCCTTAATTGTGGGGGCTGCTTTAAAGGACGGCATCAGGGACTTGCAATTAAATATAACCCTGTTATCCTAGAAGGCTAGGAAACAGATTTTCTGACATGAGCAGTTCTGACCTCTGTGATTGGGACGCTGGAAATGATATTGAGTGCAACCGCTGAATCGACGTTTAAGGATGCTGCCAAGAAACAGAGGGGCGATCGCCATCAAAACTTTATGGCCCAAGTGGCTGATGATTACTTTAATAGTTAAGTCCCGAAAGTATAAATATTTCTAGGATGGAACCCTTGATAGTGTTCAAATCGACTTACATGAACACAGATAATCTTGGGTTTGTTAAATAGCGATAAACCGAATCAAGAAGATGTATATCATGACCTGTGAGCCAGCCGATAATCGCCGATCGTACTTGCTCAACCCTCGATACTAAATTGAACCCACCAAAATTTTGTTCAACCAAGGCTCTTTTTTTCAGTAAAACAAAGCCTTGGATGTGCGATCGTACAACCACCTGAATAATCCATCCCAAGCTATCCATCATCGATTTGAGAAACCGTTGACCGCTGTCACCTCGATCGACTCTAACAAACAAATACAGCCACGCAACCCTTTGTCCCATCTAGTAGACCACCGGGAGAAGCTGTGTGCTCGCTTCACCTTGGGGAACACTTGCTGGTGTGACCCCCACAGCACTAAGCCGAAGCTATCAACGGCAGTGTCGCGTTTTCGCCCCGCCTGAAGGCTTTGTCAAACCCGACCCTCTGATGAATCACCGTTGCAGTACCAACTGTTTAAACCTAGTTTTTGGGGGATGGCGCGTCCAAGACAGATAAAAAAAGCAGTCTTCTGTGTTTGCACTCAAGAGGAGATCGAGGGCATTGCAATTTGTCCTCTCTGGGGAATACGGGGTAAAGTAGCAGTAGGAAAGATTTATCCATACTTTTACTAACTGTGCTACTTTCATTGTTAGCTGTAAACCATCATGCGGGAAATCTGCCAGAGCGTGGAAACCATATTTCAACTGCTGTTAGACGAACTCAAAAAGTCCACTCGCGCGTCTGAGCAGAGCTGCCAGGATGTAGCAGGGCGACTCGCAGCAGAAGTCAACAGGATATGCACTGAAAGCCAGCGGATTCAAGCCTCCGGAGATATAGAAGGTTCAGCCCAGAGCCTCGCTCAGCACCGCTTGCAACAATGCCTCCACTATTACAATTTAGGCTCTGGGCCCGGGCGAGTAGAATTGCACAGTACCCTCAGCGCGATCGTCTATCGCTACATCACTCCTCCGCAGGTCCAGTCTAGCTATCAGGCGCGAGTAGAACTGATCAAAGATTTTTTGCAAGGATTTTATCTCGAAGCTTTAAAGGCATTCCGGCGCGAAACCCAACTGCCACCTACCTACAGTCCCCGCACTCGCTTAGAACTAGCAGAGTACATGGCCTTTGTAGAGCGCTTCGGCAAGCGGCGCATTCCTTTACCTCGGAACCGCAGCCAGCAACTAATTATTTTACGGGCCCAAACCTTTTCCCAGCAGCAGCCCAAAGAAACCTCCGTAGATATGGAACAAGCCGCCGACGGAGGGGCTTCAGATTCCGACCAAACTTGGAACGACACCTCGGTGCACTCGGTGCGGGAAGCGATGGCGGGACAGGGTTCGGCGGCCATTCGTCCGCTAGGCGACGAGTCAGAATCTCTGCGGCAAAACGTGATTGACGAATTAGTAGCTTACTTGAAAGAGCGCAACCAACAAGACTGCGCCGATTACTTCGTGCTGCGCTTGCAAGACTTGCCAACTAATGAAATAGAGTCACTTCTGGGCATAACTCCCCGCCAAAGAGACTATTTGCAGCAGCGCTTCAAGTACCATTTGCTCAGGTTCGCCATGTCGCACCGCTGGGAACTCGTTCACCAGTGGCTGGAAGCAGACTTAGATCGAAATCTGGGTTTGCTGCCTTCTCAGTGGCAGGATTTTGGTGAGCAAATTGGCCCAGAAGGACAGCGTTTGCTAAAGTTGAAACAACAGGGTCTGTCAGAGTCAGCGATCGCCCAAACCCTGGGCAGCACGGTAGCCCAGGTACAGAAGCGGTGGTTTAAATTGCTGGAACTTGCGTGGGAATTGCGAAATCGTTCAGATTCCGGAGAAGGGGCATCTAGTGATGAATAACGAAACGAACAGGGATGCAGAGGCTTTCGATCGCCATTTTTTAGACTGGATATTGCAGGCGCCGATCGCGAATGCCTCTAGCGAAGATGAGGACAACCTCAATCCATCCCCTCGCTCAGAAGAGTGGGGCGACACAGAGGACAATTCCGGGGTGGAATACTGGGAATGGGACGAACCAGACCCGCTGGACTATCAAGTGGGGGCGCACAGCAATGCACCCGCACAACCGCTGATAATTGGAGAAATACCGACCGTGCAAGACCGTTTTCAGACCTTGTTAAAAGAAAGGCTTAGAGCCGAAATTGAATCTAACCCGCCGCTGTTCCCCTGGGAAACAGAATTCAAAAGCTACGACCACGATTACCCAGACGATGTAGCCCCGCAATGGGTTCCCCCCCTACACCTCTGGACTCCCCAACTACAAAATATCAGGTGGGGCCGCCTGCCAATTCCGATCGCCCAAAAGGTTTTTGCTCAACTGCTAGAACCTTGTCAGGAACTGGTAATGTCGTCGCTGCGGGAAGGCTCGAAATTAATTCGCGCTGTAGATGGCTTATTTCCCGGCCAGTCTCAGGAACTCAACGAATTAGCTAGTTTAGTGCTCCGAGGTTCTTTGCGGGGACTTCTAGATTTAGAAGATTTCCCGACTTACGAAGCAGCGAGTACCGATCAACAAATGGTGCTGTCGCTGTTGGCAGCCAGGGAAATCCTTGATTCTCTAACTTTGGATTGTCTTGTGAATCAGCCACCTGTTTCGCGGGAGTGGCTGACGGGTTTGGGTTCGCTGACTCTGGAGGCTCAATACTTGTCGAACCGCAACAGAGAACAACCAATGCCATGTTTAAGAGTTGACTGCCAATTTCCGGGGGCAGGAAGTTTGGAACTCAAGGGAGGAGATGCCGAAGCAACTGCACATCGTCCGAATTCCGGGCATTTAAGTGTGGAGTTGTTTGACCCACAACCGAACAAGACTTATGCTCTAGAAGTTCGATTCCAAAACTTCGAGACCAGACCTTTGATGTTTGCTATTCGTCCAATTTTGGCAACACAAGATAGCAACTAGAAAGGTCTAATTAGAGTAAATAACTTAGGTTTTTACTCGCTGGTTTGACCTCACACACAAACAAATGCAATTTCTCGACTTCTGTCGTGAAAAACGAAAAAGTTTAGATCTTAGTTAAAGCCCCCAGATTAATCTGTGGAGTAAATCTAAAATCTAAAATTTACAATCTACAATCTACTGGTCGTTGACTTGGATGGGTGCACATGACAACTGATAACCTGCGAAATATACCTGTTTTGGGTAAGCTGTGGGAGCAGATTGAGGCCATGCCTCCGCCGGTGATTGAGGATTCTTTACTGCTGCGAATCCTAGTTCAGTTGTTGGTAATTGTGGGAATTGTGGCTACTGACGTTGCTGCTGAAGAAGCCCTGAACCTTTGGGCTGTGCCTGTTAGTATTGTGGGAGCAACTTGGAGTTGGTACCGTCGCCGCGATCGCAATGTAGCTGCTAAGTTCTGCATAGCTATTGGAATGCTGGTGGCGCTGTTCGCTTTTTTTAGCCGCTTGGTGGGAGAATTGAATGATACGCGGTTAGTTTTGGCGCAACTGTTAATCCAACTTCAAGTGCTGCACAGTTTCGATTTGCCTCGCCGCAAGGATTTAGGCTATTCGATGGTAATCGGGCTAATTTTGTTAGGGGTGGCAGCGACTCTCAGCCAAACCTTGACTTTTGGGCCACTGTTGTTGGTGTTTTTGGCTTTAGCACTTCCGACTTTGGTGTTGGATTATCGATCGCGCTTGGGATTTTTGAAGCCAGAAGCCATTGGCGAAAAAGCACAAGGTAAAGGGAAAAATGAAAGCCTGTCGCTATTTGCTGCTACTTTATCCCCAAAGTATTTTGGTTGGCTGCTGCTGATAACTGTCGGGTTGGGGCTGACTATTTTTGCGTTTTTGCCACGCCTCCCTGGCTATCAGTTGCGGACTTTTCCCGTGAGTGCTCCTATTCAATATCAGGGGGAGTTTGACTCGCGCAGCATTCTGAATCCGGGGTATGTCAAAGGGGGAGATAAAAAAGGAACTGGCGGAGGAAGGGGGAGAAACCCAGACAAAGGGCCAGGAGAGGTGGACTCTACTTTTTATTACGGTTTTAACCAGCGCATTAATCAAAATTTGCGGGGGGAAATGAAACCCCAAGTCGTGATGCGCGTGCGATCGCAGGCTGCGGGTTTTTGGCGGGTGTTAGGCTTCGACAAATACACCGGTCAGGGTTGGGAAATTTCTCGCAACGAACAAGCTCAAAAGGTGAATAGACCTCGCTGGTCTTATCAATTTTTTCTGAATCCTTTTCCCAATGCGCCTCGCACTCAAGAGGTAATTCAAAGTTATACTATTGTTGCTCAGTTGCCGAATTTGATTCCGGCTTTAAACAAGCCGAGGGAACTTTATTTTCCGACGACCGATATTGCGGTTGATGCGGAGGGGGGGTTGCGATCACCTGTGGAATTGGCGGAGGGTTTGACTTATACGGTGATTTCTAATGTGCCTTTTCGCGATCGAGCTTTGTTGGGTAAAACTGGTACTAATTACGCGAAAAATATTCGCAAGTTCTATTTAGATGTGCCGCCAAAAATTGCCGCGAAGGTGCGGGCAAAAACTGAGGAAATATTGCTAGCAAGAACGAGAGTAGCTAAGTCTGATAGATCGATCGATTCTCCTTACGAAAAAGCTTTGTATTTGGCTCAATATTTAAAGCAAAATCCGAATTACAAAATAGAAAAAGCTTTGCCTTACTTAGAGGAAAGTGAAGATTTAGTCGAGGGTTTTCTGTTTGGCTACAAAAACACCCAGGGCGGCAAAAAAGTTACAGGTGGATATCCTGACCACTTTTCGACGGTACTGACAATTATGCTGAGGTCGATCGGGATTCCGGCGCGACTGGCGGGGGGTTTCGATACGGGTGAATTTAACCCGTTTACGGGTTTGTATGTTGTGAAAAATACCGACGCTTTCTTAATGACGGAGGTATATTTTCCCAATCACGGCTGGTTTGCTTTTAATCCGATTCCCGGTTATCCGCTGATTCCGGCTTCGGTGGAAGACAACCAGACTTTTAGTGCGCTGGAATCGTTTTGGAAGTGGATCGCGGGTTGGCTACCGACTCCTCTCAGAAGCGGGCTGGATTCAGTTATAGGTTTTGTAATTGGCTGGATCAGTTTGATTGTGGGCTGGTTTGTGGGACAGTTTGCTAAAGGTTGGGTGGGGTTATTTACTGGCTTGATTGCTGCGATCGCCTTTGGCTTTATTGGCTGGTTAATTTGGCAAGTGTGGCGCAAGTGGCGCCACCGCCGCTGGCTGGCGAAGTTGCCTCCGGTGGAGGGGGTTTATCAGGAAATGTTGAAGGATTTGGCGAGTCGGGGTTTTGCCAAGCAGAAAGCTCAAACGCCTTTGGAGTATGCTGAGGCTATGCGCGGTAATCATGCAACTGATGAAGCTGAGGTGATTGATGAAGTTTCGCAGGCTTACGTGCGTTGGAAGTATGGCGGCGAAGCGGGTAATTTGAACCAGTTGCGACAGTTGGTGGAAAATTTGAGGCGATCGCACTTGAAGAAACTCAAAAAGCGCTGGTTTTAAGCGATCGGGCATCCAACTTACTACAGATACTTCCAGTCGGGCCCGCACTCCGACGCTCAGAAACCGATTTTTTTACTCTGACCTGGGGCTAAAACGAAGTATTTTCGTCAAAAAACCCGGTTTCTAGCTACTACCCCGAATTCCTTTGTGACAATAATCTTCCATCCCCATCCAGCTAACCGGGTGTCGAATGTCAAATTATTTGTCCACTTGCCAAATTATTGACCGCTAGCTTTGACCGCTTCACAATCCTTATACAATAAGGCTTTAAGCTATTTTAATACCTTTCTTTGACGACGGGAGACTTTTGACAAATTAGTTGTCCGCTCTTCTATAATTGACAAATTATGTGTCTTTTCTTGAAAACGGCTATTTTTACGAGTTTTTTAAGGATTGACACATTATTGTCCTTTTGCCTTATAATACATAAATGTTTTAATCAAACATTTATGTACCAATCGTTATGCAGCAATTGCTTGGAGGTATAAATGCTTATCCCTTCCTCAGATGAAACAGCTAGCCCTGTTGAAGTTCAGGAAATAGTGACTGAACTCTCAGATGAAGCAAAGGTTAAGCAGGAGGTAATTCAGAGCCTTATGGAACCGTGCGATCGCCGCACCTATGGGCAAAGGCAAAGAGAAGCAGCCCAAAAGCTGGGCGCATCAGTGCGAACGGTGCGACGATTGGTTGCTAAGTGGGAGCAAGAAGGATTAGCAGCTCTTAACCAGGATCAACGCGCCGATAAAGGAAAGCATCGCATCGCCCCTGACTGGCAAGACTTCATCCTTAAAACCTACAAGGAGGGCAATAAAGATGGTAAACGCATTACCCCTGCCCAAGTAGCGATTCGTGTTCAGGCAAGGGCGCAAGAATTAGGTCAAGAAGATTACCCCAGTTACAGAACGGTATATCGCGTTCTGCAACCAATTATTGAGAAACAACAGCAAACCCAAACTGTCAGGAGTAAGGGATGGCGAGGCTCGCGACTATCGGTTAAGACTCGTGATGGCAAAGATTTATCCGTGGAATACAGCAACCATGTTTGGCAATGTGACCATACCCGTGCAGATGTGTTGTTGGTAGATCGAGATGGTCACACTCTAGCTCGTCCTTGGTTTACAACGGTGATTGATACCTATTCTCGCTGCATTGTGGGCATTAATTTGGCCTACGATGCACCGAGTTCTCAGGTGGTAGCGCTGGCATTGCGCCATGCAATTTTACCGAAGCAGTATGGCTCAGATTATCAACTCCATTGCGAATGGGGGACTTATGGCAAACCTGAACACTTTTATACAGATGGCGGTAAGGATTTCCGTTCTAACCATCTGCAACAGATTGGGGTGCAGTTAGGGTTTGTTTGTCATTTACGCGATCGCCCCTCTGAAGGTGGTATTGTTGAGCGTCCTTTTGGCACTTTTAACACTGAATTGTTTTCGATGTTACCGGGATATACGGGTTCAAATGTGCAAAAGCGACCAGAAGAAGCCGAGAAAGAAGCTTGTCTGACGCTGCGGGAATTAGAACAACTGCTGGTGCGCTTTATTGTTGATAAATACAACCAGAGTGTTGATGCCCGAATGGGCGACCAGTCGCGGTTTCAACGGTGGGAAGCAGGGTTGATTGCTGTTCCCAATCTAATTTCTCAGAGAGATTTAGATATTTGCTTGATGAAGCAGACGCGGCGCTCGATTTATCGAGGTGGCTATTTACAGTTTGAAAATTTGACTTATCGAGGCGAAAATTTGGCAGGATACGCTGGAGAAAGCGTGGTGCTGCGATATGACCCTAGAGACATTACAACAGTCTTGGTCTATCGAACTGAGGGCGATCAAGAAGTATTTTTAGCTCGTGCGTATGCTCAAGATTTGGAGACAGAGCAACTGTCTATAAATGAGGCGAAAGCTAGTAGCCGCAAGGTTCGGGAAGCTGGGAAGGCGGTTAGTAACCGTTCGATTTTGGCTGAGGTGCGCGATCGCGACACTTTCGTCACTCAGAAGAAAACGAAAAAGGAACGCCAAAAGGCTGAACAAGGTGAACTCCGTAAGGCAAAACAGCCTGTATCTATGGAACCGGAACCGGAGGAAGTGGTATCGAACAACAGTGAAGCTGAACCAGAAATGCCGGACGTATTGGATTACGAACAAATGCGCGAAGATTACGGGTGGTAAAAAATGACGAATCAAGAAGCCCAAGCAGTCGCTAAGGAATTAGGCGATATTCCCCTTAATCAAGAAAAAATTCACGCGGAAATTCAAAGATTGAACCGCAAGACTTTTGTGCAGTTGGAACAGGTTAAAATTCTCCATGACTGGCTCGAAGGAAAGCGACAGTCTCGGCAGTCGGGGCGAGTTGTGGGCGAGTCGAGGACGGGCAAAACTATGGGGTGTGATGCTTACAGGTTACGGCACAAACCTCTTCAGCAGCCGGGACAGCCGCCAACGGTTCCCGTGGCTTACATCCAAATTCCGCAAGAGTGTGGCGCGAAGGAATTGTTTGGGGTGATTCTTGAGCATTTGAAGTATCAGGTGGTTAAGGGAACGATCGCCGAAATTCGCGATCGCACGATGCGGGTGCTCAAGGGGTGCTGCGTGGAGATGCTGATTATTGATGAAGCCGATCGGTTTAAGCCTAAGACGTTTGCTGAGGTGCGCGATATTTTTGATAGGTTGGAAATTCCGGTGATTTTGGTAGGAACCGATCGCTTAGATGCGGTGATTAAGCGAGATGAACAGGTTTATAACCGTTTTCGGTCAAGTCATCGGTTTGGTAAGTTGTCGGGGGAGGAGTTTAAGCGGACGGTGGAGGTTTGGGAAAAGAGGGTATTGCTGTTACCTGTGGCTTCTAATCTTTCTAGTAAGGCGATGTTGAAGACCTTGGGGGAAGCGACTGGAGGTTATGTGGGGCTATTGGATATGATTCTCCGGGAGGCGGCGATTCGGGCTTTGAAGAAGGGGTTATCAAGGATTGATTTGGAAACTCTCAAAGAAGTTACTGGGGAGTACAAGTGATGGAAGCGATCGATATCCAGCCTTGGATGTTTCGGGTGGAACCGTTGCAGGGTGAGAGTTTAAGTCATTTTTTGGGGCGGTTTCGACGGGCGAATGAGTTAACGCCGACTGGGTTGGGTAAGATGGCGGGGTTGGGAGGCGCGATCGCCCGTTGGGAAAAGTTTCGGTTTAATCCGCCTCCTTCTCTTCAGCAGTTGGAGGCGTTGGGGGTGGTGGTGAGAGTTGAAAGGGAACGGTTACAGGAAATGTTACCGCCTCCTGGGGTGGGGATGAAGTTAGAGCCGATTCGGTTGTGTGGGGCTTGTTATGCCCAGTCGCCTTGTCACCGGATCGAGTGGCAGTTTAAAGAGATGCAGGGGTGCGATCGGCATGGGTTGATGTTGCTATCGGAATGTCCCAACTGTGGGGCTAGGTTTAAGGTTCCGGCTTTGTGGGTGGATGGGTGGTGTCAACGGTGTTTTCTGGGGTTTGCTGAGATAGCAAAGTATCAGAAGGCGATATAACGAAACTTAGTTGATCTCGTCTTCAGCAGGAACGATAGAGAAGCTAAAAAGCGACCCAACTAAACTAGCTCCGTTATAGGTGTAGCAGGCTTATGCCCATCTGGATAATTTTAAGGGCAACGCACAGCACAATCAGTTAATTGCTATAGTTTCACTTACAGGACTTAGGCACAGCCTCTACATTTGGTTTTTTGTGGGGCCATCCCCTCGTGTTTGCGTAAGTCCTGACTTATTCGTTGTTTTGGTGGTATTAATTCTAGTATCATTTCTTATGGCGATAATCTAAGGTACAATTTTTAAACTTGCTTTTTTAAACATCACTAAGTAAGGGAATGCTCCGAAATTTAATGAAGAACAAACGACAATGAGGTTTTTGCAGCGTAGAATGAGTGAAATACAATTGTGGACAATCCCTACAAATTGGCAATGGGCAACCATTGCAGATATTGGTGAAGTTGTATCTGGTGGAACTCCATCTACTAAGAATCCATCATTTTGGGGTGGTGCTATAAACTGGATTTCACCTGCCGATCTCTCAGGGTATAACAATAAATTCATTTTTAAAGGAGCAAAAAGTCTGACCGAAACTGGATTAGAGAACTCGTCAGCAAAGCTGATGCCAGCAGGCAGTATCCACTTTTCATCACGAGCTCCTATTGGATACGTCGTTATTTCTAAAACCAATATTTCTACAAATCAGGGTTTCAAGAGCGTTGTACCCGCCAAAGGCATATTTAACGAGTATGTTTATTATTTTCTTAAAAGCGCAAAACGAATTGCAGAAGAAAGAGCGAGTGGGACTACATTTAAAGAGCTATCAGGTAAGGCATTTTCTGAGTTACCAATACCAATACCACCTGTTGACGAACAACATCGAATCGTTGCAAAAATTGACGAACTTTTTTCTGAGCTAGATCAAGGTATTGAAAGTCTTAAAACCTGCCGTGAACACCTCAAGGTTTACCGCCAAATGGTACTAAAACACGCCTTTGAAGGTAAGCTAACTGAACAGTGGCGTAATGGTCATGCAGACCAACTAGAAACTGCCGAGCAATTGCTAGCACAAATTAAGGAGAAACGTGAACAACGCTATCAGCAGCAGTTAGAAGAATGGAAAAAAGCAATTCAAACGTGGGAAGAAGCCGGTAAACAAGACAAAAGGCCTAGTAAACCTCAACAACCTACACTCCCACCCCCACTTACAAAGCAGGAGTTAGCAGAACTGCCTCAACTTGCATCTGGGTGGTGTTGGGTTAGACCAGAAGAAGTGTCTTCACCAGAGAAATATTCAATAGGAATTGGTCCGTTCGGTAGCAATCTTAAGGTGAGTGATTACGAGCAGGGTGGAATTCCTCTGATATTTGTAAAAAATATTACAAATAATGATTTCACTTTAGACCTTAAATATATTTCTCAAAAAAAGTTCCAAGAATTACAAGCTCATACCGTAAAACCTCTTGATATAGTTATTACGAAAATGGGTGATCCGCCTGGAGATGTGGCAATTTATCCTAAGAGTTCTCCTGTTGCTGTTCTCACTGCTGATTGCTTGAAATTTAGAGTATGGTCAGATTTTGTAGAGAGAAATTATTTTAAATATTGCATCGAATCTAATTTAATCAAAAAGCAACTAGGGTTTATTACTAAAGGTGTTGCTCAAAAAAAAATAAGCACTGAAAGATTTAAAAGGTTGTGTTTCCCTCTACCTAATAGGGAGGAACAAAGCAGAATTGTTATGGAAATAGAGAAAATTTTTTCTACTGCTGACACCTTGCATATCGAGATAACTAATAATCTCGAAAAAGCCGAAATTTTACGCTATAGCATTTTAAAAAAAGCCTTTTCAGGTCAACTTGTACCACAAGATCCTAATGAAGAATCAGCAAATGTTTTATTACAGCTTATTCGTGCTGAACGAGAAGCTATAATAAAACCAACTCGTAAACCTTTTAAAAATAGGAAGAAGGAGATAGACACGGTGGCAGATTTAATAAGCGTACTTGAATCCGCGCCTGCTTGGTTAAGCGCTCAAGATGTCTTTCGTCAATGTGGCATTAGTGATGGAGCAGAAACAGAAGCTATCGAAAAACTGTATCTTGAGCTTCGTGATTTAGCGAAGGAAAAACTCATTGAAGTAGAACGGCGTGGTGATGAAGACTGGCTGCGTATTTCTCTAGTAAAGGAGTGAAATTATGCGTCTAGATCGGTTATGGATTGGCGAATTTAAAAACTTGCGCGATGTCTCGATAAATTTCGATGAGGGTCATTGGGTAACTGTCGTTATTGGTTGGAATGGTACGGGGAAATCCAATGTACTAGAAGCACTAGCAACCCTATTTCGCGATCTAATAGTAGGCAGTAACGAGAATAAAGAAGAAAACAAACCGTCTTTTTCCTATCGTATTGCATATCGTTGCAGAGGCAATTCTATCTATATAGATGCAGATCAAAAGCGGGTTAAGGATGCTTACAAAATCTATGTAAAACCTATTAGTGATAGCGAACAACCTACAAACCTGGTTCAAATGTCCTTGCTAGAAGATGAGCCTGAAAATTCAACTAAGAACTGGGGTAAGCAAATTGTTATAAGTCATTTTATGAGAGACAAAGAGCAATACTTACCAAAGTACATCTTTGGCTATTACTCAGGCCATAGTTCACGTATGGAAGAAGTTTTTCGTAAGTATTTAGCGGATTATGACAAAGCTCTTCGCAATGGTAAAGAGCCTGGACTAAGGAGATTATTCTATGCACTGCCGATACATAGCCAATTTGTATTACTTGCGTTCATTATTCAGCAAGATAACATTGTTCGTAACTTTTTAGATAACCAATTAGGTTTAGATCCAGAAAGCGGTATTGACTCAGTTTTGTTTGTATTACGCCAACCGCCCTGGAATTCTAAAGTTGGAGATCCTCGTTTTTGGAATGCACGAGGTGTAGTCAGTGATTTTTTAGCTCGACTTTACGATGTTTCATTAGCCCCAATTCGTATTAAACGTCGTGTTGATGCTTCTTTGTGGAATAAAAAGAGTATAGAATTTTTATATCTCTATGTTAAGGATATGGAGGCATTGCGAGAGCTTGTAGGAGAAAAACATCCTAGAGAATTTTTTCGTGACATAGAAAGCACTTATGTTTCTGAATTGATTGAAGAGGTAAGAATTCGAGTTAAGCTGCGGAAAAATGATGGCTCAGTTACATTCCGAGAGCTAAGTGAAGGCGAACAGCAACTTTTAACAG
Source organism: Microcoleus sp. S13C4 (assembly GCF_036700865.1). Taxonomy (NCBI): domain Bacteria; kingdom Bacillati; phylum Cyanobacteriota; class Cyanophyceae; order Oscillatoriales; family Microcoleaceae; genus Microcoleus; species Microcoleus sp. S13C4. The sequence continues at coordinate 82,895 of NZ_JAUBPS010000014.1, read as the reverse complement.
TTTTAGGTTTGCTCCGCTTTACAGCCGAAGAAGAAAGCCTATTTTTGCTTGACGAACCTGATACTCACCTTAACCCAGTTTGGAGTGTAAAATACCTAGATTATTTAAAGCAATTTGTGGGGATGGGAGATGTCAACCAAGAAACAACTCATGTACTATTAACTACGCACAATCCATTAGCAATCGCTGAGTTAGTTAAGGAACAAGTACAAATTCTTAAGCGCAATATGGATAACCTGGAGATTAATGTTAGCCCACCAGAAGAAGACCCACGCGGTATGGGGTATGCAGGTATTTTAACAAGTGATATGTTCGATTTACCAGCCTCACTTGACAATTATACATTGAGTTTGTTAGCTCGTAAAAGAGAATTGTCACTTGCAGAAACTCCATTAGACAATACTCGAAAAGAAGAGTTAAAAAAACTCAATGATGAGTTAGAAAGCTATGGCTTCCGACATGAAGCTCGAGATCCATTATTTACAGAATATCTTCGCGCTCGTCATGATTATCAAAAAGCTTTAGAAGAACAAAGATCAAAAGAAGTTTTACCTACAGAAGATCAGCGTAAGGTAGCATTAGAGCTTATGAAAAAAATTATGTCAAAGAATAAGGATTCCTAAAAAATTGTATGCGCTACATAAATATGGATTCAATTGTACTGCCTAATGAGTGGTTAGCTAACTCTCAAAAAGCAACTAGAGAAGTTGATCAAGGTGCAGACATAGATGATTTTTGTAAAGTTTGGCAGGATTTAAAGCCTGAGCTAGAAAAGCTTGTTGGTAAAAAATGCTGGTATTGTGAAGCAATTCAGTCCCGTTCTGATAAAGATGTTGAGCATTTTCGACCTAAAAAGAAGGTTTGTAACGTAAAGCCTGATCATGATGGTTATAGATGGCTAGCTTTTAATTACACAAACTATAGATACTCATGTGGATATTGTAATAAACGCCGCAAGGATTCGGGAAATAATAATAGATTAGGTGGAAAAGGCAACTATTTCCCACTAATAGACGAGAATAAAAGAGCCTATAAACCCGGTGATGAAGTTTACGAAAGACCTAAATTGCTAGATCCTTGTGTGGAAGCAGATGTTAAGCTATTGGACTTTAATGATGATGGAACTCCATGCTCTGTAACTTCAGCAAATCAAATTGACCGGGATAGAGTAGAAGAATCGATTAAGCTTTATCATTTGCATCACAGCGAAATAGTTGAAGAGAGAAAAAAATTAGCCCATATCTTATAACATTTTATAAGCGATGCTGAATACGATTTCCAAAAAATTGCTGTGGGAGATAAGGAAGCAATTGATAGGTTTGAAAAGAAGTTAAAATTTCTCAAAGATGCTATAAATATAAAAGCGCAATTTTCATTATTTGCCGAACGTTATATAGCAGGCAAACGTAATTTAGAATGGATTCAGTTAGTTATTGAGTAAAGATATAAAAATATTGCAAATGACAACATCACAAATCATTGCCAAAATTTGGAGCTTCTGCAATGTTCTACGAGACGCAGGTGTGAGCTACGGTGACTACCTGGAACAACTCACCTATCTCATCTTTCTGAAAATGGCAGATGAGTATGCCAAGCCGCCTTATAACCGCGACGTTGGTATTCCCGCTAAATATAACTGGCAAAGCTTAAAAACAAAACGTGGTGCAGAACTTGAAGGTCACTATATTGAGCTTTTGCGTGAACTGGGGCAGAAAAAAGGAATGCTCGCTCATATTTTTATTAAGTCCCAGAATAAGATTCAAGACCCAGCAATGTTGTCTCGTGTAATTGACATGATTGACAACGAAGCTTGGGTGACAATGGGTGCAGATGTCAAAGGCGATATCTACGAAGGACTCCTGGAAAAAAATGCTGAGGATACTAAATCGGGCGCAGGGCAGTATTTTACACCACGAGCATTGATCAAAGCTATGGTTGAGTGTGTCCGTCCAGAACCAAAAAAAACTATTGCTGATCCTGCTTGTGGTACAGGTGGTTTCTTTCTAGCTGCGTATGACTTCATAGTTAACCATCATTCACTTGATAAGTCACAAAAACAGTTTCTCAAAAATAAAACGTTCTACGGTAATGAAATTGTTCCCAACACGCGCCGCCTGTGCTTAATGAATATGCTCTTGCATAACATCGGTGAGATTGATATTGAGCCAACTATCTCTCCCAATGATTCATTAGCAGCAGATACTGGACAACCCTTTGACTATGTGCTAGCCAATCCTCCCTTTGGCAAAAAGAGTAGTATCACTGCTAATAACGAAGAAGGTGAGCAGGAGAAAGATGATTTTACCTACAACCGACAGGACTTTTGGGTTACTACTTCCAACAAACAGCTAAACTTCGTGCAGCATATCCGTACTATGCTAAAAACCAATGGTAAAGCGGCGGTAGTAGTGCCAGATAATGTGCTTTTTGAAGGAGGCGCAGGGGAAACTTTACGCAAAAAGTTGCTACAAAACACTGATTTACACACCATTCTACGCTTACCTACTGGCATTTTTTATGCACATGGCGTAAAAGCAAACGTGCTGTTTTTTGACAATAAACCTGCTCGTAAAGACCCTTGGACTAAAGATGTGTGGTATTACGATTATCGCACTAATATTCACCACACTCTCAAGAAGAAACCCTTACGCTTTGAAGACTTGAAAGACTTTATCCAATGCTATAACCCCTTAAAGCGCCATGAACGTATGCAAACTTGGCATCCAGAACACAGTCCTGACGGTTCTTGGCGTAAATTCAGCTATGAAGAAATTATGGCGCGAGACAAAACGAGCCTAGATATCTTTTGGCAGAAAGATAAGAGCTTGCTTGATCTTGATAACTTACCAGAACCAGACGAACTAGCATCAACAATAGCTGAAAATTTAGAAGCAGCATTGAACAGTTTCAGGTTGTTGATGTAATGATATCTAACTAGGGCTTGCTGAATAATGAGCTAAAGGTTTACACAGCAGGCCCTAGATGATAGCGCGCTCGAACCGCAAGTGCAAGAGAAACAGCTAAAATAGTACATAACCCTTGCACCACCGTTGACCAGAGTGTATAGAAAAGTTGACCCCGGCGGCACCGCACCAGAAAGTTTTGAATTCCCTCACGGGGGAAAATTAGCCTCAGACAACCGTTGGGTGATGATGGCTCAACTAATACCGTGGTCGGAATTTGAAGTAGAATACGCTCAAAATTTTGCCCTGTCTATGGCAAGCACTCTACCCCTTCACCTTTTCACGCAACCGCCCATAAATCACATCTAACCAAACCGGCACTACAAACTTACCCTCAGCCCAAGCTGCTACTACTTTTTCCACATCGAACTCTACCAACTTAGCCGCTCCTTCCTGTGATTCTTTGACAAAAATTAACCGTTTTTGCTCCCGATCGCTCAAAAGCCCCGGATACTGCTCCTTAAGCGTCTTCAGCACTTCCCGCGCCACCTCAAAGGTAAAACCCACCGACAGCCAATAAACCATCGCCGCCAACTCAACCAAATTTCCCTCAGAGTAGTAAATACTCCTCCCCGTCCCCGTTTCCGTAATCACAGGGACAACCATCCCACTCTCACGCCAATACTGCAACTGACGTAACGTACAGCCTGCAATCTCAGCCGCCTGCTTACTCGTAAAAAAGCGCTCTTCCATGAAACTCATTCTACAGGAGCGCTGATTTATACATTTATGTTAGTATTGAACCATTAATGTTAACAACAGCGATGAGTCAAATCACCATCCAGTGTCGCCTAATCGCCAACGAGCCCACCCGCCGTCAACTCTGGGAATTGATGGCAGACAAAAACACGCCCCTAATTAACGAACTACTGGCTCTCGTAGCCAATCACCCCGACTTCGAGACATGGCGACAAAAAGGCAAACTTCCCAGCGGTACAGTCAAACAACTGTGTCAGCCCCTCAAAACCGATCCCCGTTTCATCAGTCAACCTGGACGGTTTTACCTCAGTGCCATTACTGTTGTGGACTACATCTATAAAGCATGGTTAGCAGTGATGAAGCGGTTGCAATACCAACTAGAAGGGAAAATCCGCTGGCTAGAAATGCTCAAAAGCGATGCCGAACTCGTAGAAAGTAGCGGTGTCACCTTAGAAAATCTCCGCAGCAAAGCTACTGAAATTTTGGCTCAATTAACCCCCCAGTCCGACTCGGTTGCATCTCAACCACCAAAAGCTAAAAGTAAAAAAACGAAAAAATCCAAAGCCTTAGATAGCAAGCCGAATGTATCTAACATCTTATTTGATGCTTATCGCAATACAGCAGATATTTTGAATCTATGCGCCATCAGCTACCTACTCAAAAATGGCGGCCAAATCAACGATAAAGAAGAAGACCAAAAGAAATTTAGCAAACGTCGCCGCAAAGTCGAAATTCAGATTCAACGCCTCACAGAAAAGCTAACTGCTGGAATTCCCAAAGGTCGAGATTTGACCAATACTAGATGGTTGGAGACATTAGCCGAAGCTACATCCTGCGTTCCCCAAAACGAAGCTCAAGCTAAATCTTGGCAAGATAATCTACTCAAAGGATTTAGCCTCGTGCCATTTCCGGTCATTTATGAAACTAACGAAGACCTGACCTGGTTTAAAAAGGTTTCAGGTCGTCTCTGTGTTAAATTTAGCGGCTTAGGCGAACATACATTTCAAGTCTATTGCGACCAACGCCACTTGCACTGGTTCCAACGATTTTTAGCAGACCAAGAAATTAAGAAAAACAGCAAAGATCAACATTCCAGCGCCTTGTTTACTCTCCGTAGTAGTAACCTTGCATGGCAAGAAGGAGAAGGGAAAGGAGAGCCGTGGAACCTTCACCATTTAACCCTCTACTGTTCTGTGGATACCCGCCTGTGGACTGCCGAAGGAACAAAACAGGTAAAAGAAGAAAAAGCTACCCAAATCGCTAAAATCCTCACCAGAACCAAAGAGAAAAGCGACCTAACTCAACAGCAAGAAGCCTTTATCAAAGGCAGAAATTCCAGCTTAGCTAGAATCAACAATCCTTTCCCCCGTCCCAGCCAACCTTTATATAAGGGTCAAGGTAACATTTTAGTGGGCGTTAGTCTAGGCTTGGAGAAACCTGCAACCGTAGCCGTAGTAGATGCGATCGCGCACCAAGTTATTACCTACCGTAGCATCCGCCAGCTACTCGGCGAGAATTACAAATTGCTTAACCGACAACGCCAAGCAAAACACTCGTCATCCCATGAACGTCAAAACGCCCAAAGACGAGGCGCTTTCGATCAATTTGGAGAGTCTGAGTTAGGTGAATATATCGACAGATTACTAGCTAAAGAGATTGTAGCAATCGCGCAAAAATACAAAGCTGGTAGCATTGTTTTACCCAAGCTCGGCGATATGCGGGAAATAGTTCAAAGCGAAATTCAAGCCTTGGCGGAACAAAAATGCCCAGAATTTATAGAAGGACAGCAAAAATATGCCAAACAATATCGCGTCAGTGTTAATCAGTGGAGTTACGGCAGATTAATCGACTGCATTCAGACTCAGGCAAAAAAGCTTGGCATTGCGATCGAACAGGGGCAGCAGCCAGTTCGAGGTAGTCCCCAGGACAAGGCGGAAGAGTTGGCGATCGCAGCCTATGACTTACGTTCTAAAGCTTAATTGACAATGCCCGAACCTTGAAACTAGAATAGTAAATAGCGCCGCTGGTCATGCTTGCAAAAGCCTCTGAACAGTGATAAATGAGGGTTAGTTTGACTATAGGAACATGGTCTTGCTTTCTGGCCCTGGTAGCTGCCCACCCCGATGCTGCTGTCCCTTGGGGACAGGAATTAGGTGCGCCCCCAGTAATAAGGGTGCGGGTTTACCGCAGTGGTGGCTACTGAATCACCTCCGACCAAGGAGGAACCCACCTTATTTTTTTCGTGAATCCAAGCGGGAGCGAAATCCCCAAGAGGTTCACAAATCTTCTGAAATTGATAGCCAGACTAAGTTTGGGCTTTTTCTGGGATGGTCAACCCGACAAGTTACGACAGTTTCCGAAGCTTACGAAATTGTTTCTGGAACTAGCGTGCAGGTAAGGGTTTAAGCTCAAGTGAGTTTCAACGACCATCCCGACTAGGGGTGGGTTGAAAGTAGAAGCTCCAGTCGTTGCGGGTAAAGGTTGCAAGTTTCAACGACCATCCCGACTAGGGGTGGGTTGAAAGATTGGTATGTGACTGAGGCAAAACTAATGAACGATGGTTTCAATCACCATCCCGACTAGGGGTGGGTTAAAAGTTCTTCGACGAGTTTGATGCGATCGCCAGTAGTAGAGTTTCAACGACCCTCCCGACTAGGGGTGGGTGGAAAGTTCTATTATTGCGACTGAAGAGATCGCAGCAAGCCATCGGGTTTTTGCGATGGTTGTAGGTGGGTTGAAAGAAGGTTCAAGTTCTTTTTTACTCTCGTAACCAAAGTCGTCTATAAAAGTACCTTGTATTTGTCAAACGGACAGCAATCTGTCAACGCGGACAAATAATTTGTCAAACGGACAGCAATCTGTCAACGCGGACAAATAATTTGACACTCGACACCGGGTGGGGTTTTTGCTTTGGGAATACAATTTGCTATGCGGATAAAAGGACTTGAACCTTCACTCCTTTCGGAACCAGAACCTAAATCTGGCGCGTCTGCCAATTTCGCCATATCCGCATTTTGACATTCAATTACTATAGCACACAATAGAGCGATCGGTCAATCAATTTTAGATTTTAGATTTTAGATTGAAGGAAGCGACCCACGGATAAATTCCCAGGCTAATGACCAAATTGCTCGATCGCCCAACATCGAGAAACCCGGTCATTGTTGGACACCGGGTTCAATCATGAGTTATGGCCACAGCAATTTTCCGTATTTTTCACTCGTCACTTACTTTTGGCCCAGCGCTTTCCAGGTTGTTTCGTCCACCATGCCGTTAGCCGTCAAACCCTTAAATTGCTGAAAATTCTTGACAGCCATAGCAGTGCGAGCGCCAAAAATGCCGTCGATCCGGCCCGGATCGTAACCCTGTATTTCCAAACGCACCTGTAGCGTCTTCACCTTGGAACCGACAGCGCCTTTATTTAGAAGAGTTGGAGGATTGCCGGGAACAGCAGCATTGCTCAGAATTGGAGCATTGCTCTGCACAGCTTCAGGAGCTGGTGCCGGATCTGCTGCTAAAGCTGTCCAAGTTTCTTTGTCCACGATGCCATCTGCCTTCAACCCCTTAGACTCCTGAAAGGCGCTCACAGCCGATGTGGTGCGAGAGCCATAGGAACCGTCGATCGTCCCCACCTTGAAATTGTGCACCTGCAACCGTTGCTGTATGGCTGCAACTTCTGGCCCGTCAGCTCCCGCCGAGATAGTTTTTTCCTTTTTCACTGGCGGCTGCTCGCCCGCGTAAAAAGGCTTGTTAAACATATCTCCTTGGGAATTTCCCTCCGGCGATGCTGAGGCACCCGGATCGGCGGGAGCCGTAAAGTCTCTGCGGTACTGTTCCTGCACCAAGGGTTGGGACTCGAAAGCAGCAGTTGCCTTTCGAGTTAAGCCGGGAGCGAGCAGAGCGATCAAGCTGAAAATCGTAACAGTAGTCACACGCATAAATTTCATCCTGTTAGTGAGGTTTGACAAGGTTTCGCTATTTTCAAGTTTCTAAATCTAATTGTATTACCCGGACTGCTTTCTGAAACATATAGCAAAAGGAAGAAGGAACAAGGCCCTTTCACTTCGCGATCGGGTAACAAGAATTCCGAGAAAAGGGGTAATAGACCGCATTGGTTTGAGCCATTAAGAAAGGTCTAACCTTCTGGTGCGGTTGCTATATCTGCCCCGGTCTCTAAAATTTCGGCAATGGGGACACCAGCACTCAGAAGTTGCTAGTTGGAAGTTACCTGTTAGAAGTAGGGGCCGGTTCGCACTATTCCTAATAAACCCGGTTGATTCCGAGATGTTTTGTTACCAAAGCCCATATTTTCGTATAAACCACATCTTTTAGCCTCAGTCTTATGGTACAAAACCAGCCGTCCTTCACAAATCGTTAGAGGCATCTTTTGTACAAAGTTGAGCTATGAAAGGCGAAGCTTTTTCCTTTAATCCCCCCGTAATATCAACTCCGGTAGTATCGGAATTATTAAACCCCTCTTGACGCAGAGGATACAGAGAAAGGGAAGAGAGAGATGAATAATTCCGATACCAACGGATTTGATATATAGCAATCCTCGCATCATTTGTGAATTTCTTACTCCCTCCCCTTGATAAGGGGAGGGTTGGGGTGGGGTCAAAAATTTACGACTCCTGCAAGGATTGCTATAAAAAGCAAAACTCGGCAGTTATCGGCTGGCGTGTTCTGCCAATCAAGCCTTCGCTTTCGGCTTGTAAATCAGATAAAATAGCGATTCTATGTAGCGGAGCATATCTTCGCGGTTTTCCTTGAACGAGTAGTTCCAAAAACCGTAAGTCCGCGCCCGAGTCAGCAGCTTGGTAGTGTGAATTTTCCAGGTATATGTGCTGTAAAATCGGTCAATTCCGCGCGTTGAAATTTCATACCAAGAGTTGGGATTGTGTTCGCATTTAGATAAAAAATCTAGAATTTTTTGGGTAGTCTCCTGGTGGTTAGTCGGGTTGATATAAAACCCATTTACGCCATCTTGAATAATTTCCAGCGGGCCACAAAACTGGGTCCCGAAAGTGGGAATACTTGTAATCATTGCTTCGATAATTGTCAAGCCGAAAGCTTCAAATAAGGCTTTCAAATAAGGCTGGCTGAACAAATATACCTTGGGTGTCAGCGATTACCCGGTAGATTTCGCCGGACAGGCTTTTGGAAAGCCTCACTCCCAGCCAGCGAATTTTAGCGTGAAGGTTGTATTGGTCGATAATTGCGTAGAGCTTTTTAATTTCTTCGGCTTCTTCATAGTCTTCGGTTTCTTCGACCCGCAGCTTGCCCGCAACTAGAATTAAGTTGCATTTTTCTTGTAATTCCTGGCTTTTTCCAAACAATTCTGCTTAGCCTGTCATATTTTTAATGCGATCGAGCCTGGCCATCGAAAATAAAGGGCGCTTGTGCGGGTCGTCGAGTTTTCCAAAGACTTGTTCCGGGTCTTCTAGAGTAAACAGCAATTCGTTGAGCCGATCGCGATTGCCTTGCACCCGGTCTTCGATCCGCGGGTAGGGAAAGTACACACTTTCGTTAACTCCCGGCGGCACGACGTTGAATTTAGGGAAGATTGATAAAACTGTTCGGGCTTTTCGTATTTGGTGCAGTAGGCAACAAAAGTGTTAACTATATCTATATCGTTTCGTAGTAAATATTTATTCTCCAAGGCGCGCAAATCGCTGGTCAACTGTCGCAAGTCGGTTTTTTCGTCGCTGGCAATAACAGCCTGAAAGAGTTCTGACATAGGTAGCCTCTTAATTTTATATCTTCTTTGATATTCGCTCTAAGAGGGGGCGATACAAGTTAGTATCGCCTGTTTTTTTTAAGGTAATTTAAAAGCCTGCAATTTTACATTGCTATCCCTCAAATGACATAAAACTCCCCGTATTTGTGGCGAATGTAGCGGATAAATGGATCGATAGTTAAAGGTGAACCTGTAACGCGATCGATCAATTCTACGGCTGTGTATTTGCGGCCGTGCTGATAGATATTTTGTTTTAGCCAGTCGTGGAGTACGGTAAAATTGCCTTGTTCTATTTCTACGGGAATTTCAGGATTGATTTTTACTGCTGTTTCGTAGAATTGAGCGCTCATCAAGTTGCCGAGGGTGTAACCTTGGAACATTCCGCCGATCGTACCAACATACCAGTGAACATCTTGCATCGCGCCTTCGCTATCCGTAGCGGGGACAACGCCGAGGTCGGTTTTATAACGTTCGTTCCAGGCTTCGGGGAGGTCTCGGACTGCTAGTTTTCCCTCTACCATTGCCAATTCTAGGTCAAAGCGGATAGCGACGTGGAGGTTGTAGGTTACTTCATCAGCGTCGGTGCGGATGAGCGATCGCGAGACTTTGTTAATTGCCCGGTAAAATGCGTCAGTGGATACGTGTCCCAACTGTCGCAAAAATACGCCTTGGAGTTGCGGGTAAAAACATTCCCAAAAACCGCGGCTGCGCCCGACCAAATTTTCCCAAAGTCGCGACTGACTTTCGTGCACGCCGGAGGAAATGCCGCCTGCAAGCAGGGTGCCTTCAAATTCCGGGGAATTTCCGAGTTCGTAGAGGGCGTGTCCAGCTTCGTGGATGCTGCTGAACAGTGCTTGATCCAGGTGGTCTTCATAGACGCGGGTGGTAATTCGCACGTCGTCTATGGAGAAGTTGGTCATGAACGGGTGCAGGGTGGTGTCTTGCCGTCCCCGTTGGAAGTCGTACCCCATGCGTTCTACGACTTTGCGGGTGAATTCTAGTTGCTGGGATTCTGGGAAGTCTTGGTGCAAGCAGGAGTCGTCGGCGGGAGGTTGGGAGGTGATGGCTTCGACTATCGGCACTAATTCTTCACGCAGTTTGGCGAAAAGCGGGCGCAGCAGAGATACTTTCATGCCGTAGTCGCTACGATCGATCAACGGATCGGCGATGTGTTCGTAGCCAGGGAAAAAGTCAGCGTATTGCCTGCTTAATTCTAGGGTTTTTTCGAGATACGGCTCGACGGCTGCGAAGTTGTTGGCTGCCCTGGCTGTTGCCCAAACTTCGTAGCTGTCGGCTTGGTGGCGGCACAGTGCGGACATGAAGGTTGCGGGGACTCTGGCGGCGCGATCGTAGTCTCTGCGGGCTATGCGGATCAGGCTGGCTGCGGTGGAGTCGTAGGGGAGGGTTTGTTCGTAGAAACGCAAGTCTTCTAGGAGTTCACCTATTTTTGGATCGGTAAATTTTTCGTGGGATATTTGTTTGAGAGTAGCCAACTGGCGACCTCTGGCACTTGCACCTTTGGCAGGCATATAGGTTGCTTGATCCCAATGCAGTAGCGACGATACTGATTCGATGTCGTTAACTTCTCTGAGGTGGGCTGCCAATTGAGCAAATTTTGCTTGAGTTTTGTCTAGGGTTTGCATGATGGGGGTTTATGGTGCTGTTTTGCCTACAACGGTTGCAGTGCGGCATCCGTATCCATCAATCATTAGCTACCCTGAAATCAAGCTAAAAACCGCACTTCTTCCTGTATTGTACGCAATTTAGAGTCATTTTTGCACAATTTCCGGTATTTCTGCGGATTGAGTTCGATCGCTTTGGATAAGTTTTCGATCGCCAGCCGGATGCTGGTAGCTACAAGTTCCTGGCTGTTTGTGAGCTCGCCTGCTTGTTTTTCGAGGGCGTACACGCAAGCTTTTTGATAGTACAGGTTGGGATCGTCGGGTTTGAGTGCGATGATTTTATCGTAGGAGGCGATGGCTTCGCTAAATCGTTGAATTTTTTTGAGGGCTATGGCGCGGTTGTACCAGGCTTCGGTGTTGTCTGGCTGCAACTCTAGGGTTTTGTCCCAAGAGGCAATTGCTTCTTCAAAGCGTTGTAAGTTGGCGAAGGCTAAGCCGCGGTTGTAAAAGGTTTCGCTGTCGTTTGGGTTGAGTGCGAGGGCTTTGTCCCAGGATGCGATCGCTGCTTCAAATTCTCCCATTTGTGCGATCGCCGTGCCGCGTTTGTTCCAGGCTTCGGCGGAATTCGGCCGCAGTTGCAGGGTTTTGTCGTAGGAGGCGACGGCTTCCGGGTAGAGTTTTTCATCGGCTAGGGCTAAGCCGCGGTTGTACCAGGCTTGATGCAAGTCTGGTTTGAGTTCGATCGCTTTGTCGTAGGAGGAGATCGCCGCTGTATTTTGGTCTGATTTTCTGAGGGCAAATGCTTTGTTGTACCAAGCTTCGCAGTTGTCTGGTTTGATGGCGATGGCTTTGTCGTAGGAGTCGATCGCTTCTGATAATTTCTCTAAGCTGACGAGGGTGTTGCCGCGGTTCGTCCAAGCTTCGGGGTAGCTGGGGTTGAGTTCGATCGCCTTTTCGTAGGATGCGAGCGCTTCTGAGAGTCTGTTGAGCTTCCGCAAAACGTTGGCGCGATTATACCACGCTTCGGGATTGTTTGGTTTGATCTGTAGGGATTTGTTGTAGGCTGCGATCGCTTCTTCTAGCTGCCCCAATTTTTTGAGGGCTACGCCTTGGTTGTACCACGCTTCATAAAATTTTGGTTCGAGTGCGATCGCTTCTTCCCAGGATTCGATCGCAGCTTGGTATCGTCCCATTGCTTCTAGGGCGTTGCCGCGTTCGTACAAGATTTGAGCCTTTTGGGTGTTGACTGCTATGGATTTTTCCCCTGAGTCGAGCGGCTTTTCTATGCTGGCTAATTTTTGCAAGGGGTTTCACCTCATTATTTTCTGTCTAATTGATTCTTTTCTTTTTTATATGCGATCTTTTTCGCCTTTGAGTGCTTTTGATCGCGACTATTTGGTTATTTATGGCAATTTTACAGGAATTTGGGGACTTTTTCAATTTTTTTCATTATAATTTTAGACCGGGCATTTGTAAGTATAGATTAATACTAAATTTTTTATAGGACTGCGTAGAAAAGAGGAAAGGGCGATCGCGCTGAGGTGTCACAAACCTCACCCAAGATTTAATTTTCATGTAACCCTTTTGATGGATTGGCGGTTGAAACCGCGTCTTGTCAAGCGAAGTCTGCCTTTGCAGACTAATAAATAATAAGAGTGTTTTTGATGCTGTAATGGCGGGTTTTACCAACAATAATTGCCTCAAACCGACAATCTCATAAACCCGCCTCGCCCCGTCGGGCAAATCCCTATTCTTGAATCAAGGCTTGAAACCGAGTATGCGATCGTAGGCTGTTAAAATCCGAGTCAGTTTTTGCCATTTCTCGCCATTCGTCAGGATTCAGATTGATGGCTTGCTGCAAATTCTGAATTGCTTGGTCAATCTGACCGTGTAACGCATAGCAGCAAGCTTTATTATAAAATGTTGCGTCATCATCTGGTTTGATTTCTAAGGCTTTGTCGTAGGAGGCCATCGCTTCTTCCCATCTGCCTAAATCATCCAGTGCCATGCCCCGATTGTACCAGGCTTCGTGATAATCTGGTTTGATTTCTAAGGCTTTGTCGTAGGAGGCGATGGCTTCTTCCCATCTTCCTAAACCAGCCAGTGCATTGCCCCGATTGTTCCAGCCTGCGTCATCATCTGGTTTGATTTCTAAGGCTTTGTCGTAGGAGGCCGTCGCTTCTTCCCATCTGCCTAAATCATCCAGTGCCATGCCCCGATTTTTCCAGGCTTCGTGATCATCTGGTTTGATTTCTAAGGCTTTGTCGTAGGAGGCTATCGCTTCTTCCCCTCTTCCTAAATTACCCAGTGCAATGCCCCGAATGTACCAGGCTTCGTGATCATCTGGGTTGATTTCTAAGGCTTTGTCGTAGGAGGCTATCGCTTCTTCACGCCTTGCTAAACTATGCAGTGCAAGGGCCCGAATGTACCAGGCTTCGTGTAAATCTGGTTTGATTTCTAAGGCTTTGTCGTAGGATGCTATCGCTTCTTCAAGCCTTCCTAAATCATCCAGTGCAATGGCCCGAATGTACCAGGCTTCGTGTAAATCTGGTTTGATTTCTAAGGCTTTGTCGTAGGAGGCTATCGCTTCTTCAAGCCTTCCTAAACGATACAGTGCATAGCCCCGAATGTACCAGGCTTCGTGTAAATCTGGTTTGATTTCTAAGGTTTTGTCGTAGGAGGCTATCGCTTCTTCAAGCCTTGCTAAACTATGCAGTGCAATGCCCCGAATGCTCCATGCTTTGTGCTTATCTGGTTTGATTTCTAAGGCTTTGTCGTAGGAGGCTATCGCTTCTTCAAACCTTCCTAAACGATGCAGTGCAATGCCCCGATTTTTCCAGGCTTCGTGATCATCTGGTTTGATTTCTAAGGCTTTGTCGTAGGAGGCTATCGCCTTTGCATATTCTTCGGCAGAGTCATGCAATAAACCTTGTTCAAAAAACAATTCAGCTTTTTGTTTTGGTATTTGCCCATCCTCATCAATTAAAGCTTGCATCCTCACTAATTCCCATTTTCGTTCTTGGGGAGTCAAAGCTAGATAATCTTCTCGATTCCTTCTTTCGGAACAAGCTTGCATTGATTCTAGTTGCAGCAGTTTTTTATCCATTGACAACTTCAATAAACTGGATCGCCAATCAAAGAAATCCGGAGCCCGGTGAATAAAATAATTAACTGCAAAACGAGGCAAAATAAACACAAAACAAATCTTAAAATCATCTCTAAACCTTTCCCGCTGCTGGTTTAAATTAATTAAAACAGGCGGCACACCCCGCCAACTATAAGAATAAATATCCTTGCTTTCCCATCCGATCTCTTTTTTTTCTTTCTCATATTCATAAAGTGAATATTCTAAGCCTTTCACAAACAGAATATTAATTGCATCTCGTTCTGGCAAATCTTTAATTATCTTATAAAAATTATAAACCGATTCATCCAGCGGCAACACATCAATCTTTTTCTGCGGCACATCTGCTTGAACTTTCGCAATCAAGCGTTCCCCTTCCGCCGGCGAACACTCAACAAACAACAACCGGAAACCATCTGTCCGTTTCAGAGCGCTTACCAGAGTTTGATATTCTTCCTCTGGTTCTGCTGGCGGTAAATCGGCATCCCAATCAATTATTTCTGCTGTCATGGCTGAAGTATAGCGACTGCTTCCTTAAATTCCTGAATGCCTTTAATTAGCGGGTGAACGTCATACCAATTCTGCATTTCATCATCATCATCATAGTATCGATATTCCAAAATACAGCGGTTAAATAGCAAATTGCGGTGCAGTTCGTCATTGACTATCCGGCGAGAAACAGATACTTTCGCTAAAATTGACCAGTCATCTTTGTCGGCGGTTCTGCGGTAAATATTCCGCAAGTTCGTAATCGCCCTTTGCGCCGCTTTTGCAGTAATTGGCAACTCTTGGGTGCGATTTATAGCTTCTTGCAACATCGACAGCAAATTCCTGACATGACCCCCACTCATCAAGCACAGCTTTTCTAGCGTTTCTGTGCTGTCAAACCATTCTGTTTCTAATTCTAAAGATAAATCGGGAGCGGCTTGTTTCACCCGCTTTTCAATCACCTCTTTCATTTTAGCAAGTCCCTCTTGATTAACTTCACCGCTGGGATTTTGTAGCATAATCATCGGCAGCACTTGCGGAGCATTATTATAATTATTGCTCAAATCGGCGGCGCGGTTGGAATGCACCATCGAAATCGGTACGGTGTAAACGACGTGACAATCTAAAGCTTTGAGTTGTTCGCTGCGGTCTAAAAAAATTTCGTCAAGATTGCTGCGCGCCCCTCCGTCTTTAGAAAACGGCACAATCTTATCTAAATTATCGGCAATTATTGCCAGTTGCGAATATTTATCTGGCAACTTTTTTTTAGCATCCCGGATAAACTGATTCAGCGCCTCTATCAGCGTGGTGGTGTAGGGATTAACTTTTTCTCTAATTTTTTGGCGCAGACTCGGTTCTGTTTTCACATTCGCCGTCAGTTTGGAAAACTGAGCAATTTGCATTTCTAAGCTCAAGGTTTCAAAAGATACTTCTGTCAAAGCAAAATCTTTTAAATCGTTCCAGCGGTTTTTCATCCAATCGAGCAAAGGTTTCGAGTCAGCACCTTTAATTGTTTCTAACAAGTGTCTGGTACAAGTCAGCAAAATATCTGTATATTCAGTATCTTCGGGATTGATATCTTGTGCGTCAGCCGCGAAATAAACTACAAAATAACCTTGTTCAGTTAAATATTTTTCTAGCCTCAGCAATTCAGTTGATTTTCCCGCACCGAAATGTCCGGCATACAACTGACACGTCATCTCTTGGGAACGCTGAATATTGCGGCCCAAATCTAAAGTAATATTGTCATCTCCCCGCACTTCTCGACAGTCAACATATCGCGGGTCGCCTGCTGGCAAAGGATAATATGGGTTGCAAGCATTGAAGAGGTCTGTTAGTAATTTTTCGGAATTTTGAGTCATAATTTGATATTTATTTTATAGTATTTAATTTTTGTTTCAGCACTTACGCACTACGACCAAAGAAACCGGGTTTTTTACCGAATCTGCGCGTTATAACGAAGTATTTTTGTAAAAAACCCGGTTTCTTATCTCCCATGCCTAAGTCCTAAGAATGCTCCTGCACCCTATTTTTAAGCTTGATATTTTTTCAGAATAGCAACTTTTTCGGGGAAGATTTCGATCGCCATTTTGTCATCATCACGAGTCGCGAGCGATCGCCTCACCTCGCCCAAAAACAGCGGCTGCGACAGCCCAGGTTCAGGATGTACAACTGTACGAACCCGGATTGTCATGTAGTCTCTACCGCGCCCAGAGCGCCCTGGAGAGTACAAATCCGCAGCCGCTTGCTGCATCGTTGCTTCTAATTCCGATTCCGTGATCGTAGGTGGCACAGTAACTACTGTTTGAGCGCCACCAGTATCGTAAACTAAAGAATAGCGAACTGCACCCGGAATTTCTGTGCGAGTAAAGAGTCCCAAACCGAGACCGAATATACTCGCAGCAATCACGCCCATAAAGCTTGTCACTCCTACCAATCGGAAGCGAAAACCCCATTTGAAGATAAATGCTATAACTGTTAGAATAGCCAAGGCTACTGTTAGAATTCCCGCCCATTGAGCGTAGATTAAAAGGTTAGAATTTACGTTCATTTGATGATTTGTTGACTGTTGACTGTTGACTGTTGATATTAGTTACCGATACCCGATGCCCAATGCCCAATGCCCAATGATTAATTAAGCGTTTCGGGCCACAAGCAGATAAGTCATCATATCGCCTTTCCCCTTCACTGGAATCACGCCGCGCTCCTCAAAAACGTACTTATCTCGCAGGCGCTCGTAGGTAGCAACTGTCACCTGAATGCTGCCGGGGACGCCTTGAGATTCCATCCGGGAAGCTGTATTTACCGTATCTCCCCACAAATCGTAAGTAAATTTTTTAGTACCGATTACCCCAGCTTCTACCGGGCCTGTGTGGATGCCGATGCGGATGCTGAGCGGCTGACCTCCCTTGGTACGCATCTTAGTCATTGCTGCTTGAATGTCTAGCGCCATTTCGGCGATCGACTCGGCGTGGTCATCGCTGGGTGTCGGCAAACCGCCAACAACCATATAAGCATCGCCGATCGTCTTAATTTTCTCAAGTCCGTAGCGCTCGGCCAACTCGTCAAAAGCCGAAAAAATCTCGTTGAGCAACTCTACCAATTGGGCCGGCGATAAATGAGCCGAAAGCTTAGTAAAACCGACTAAATCGGCAAACATCACTGTTACCTCAGCGAAACTGTCGGCGATCGTACTTTCCCCGTGTTTGAGGCGCTGCGCGATCGCCTTCGGTAAAATATTTAACAGCAAACGCTCGGACTTTTCCTTTTCCTGCGCCAACTCATGTAAATATGCCTGTTCCTTATCCCGCAGTCGCTTCTTTTCCAGACAAGCGCTAATCCGAGCCTTGAGCAATACCGGATTGAACGGTTTAGAAAGATAATCCTCCGCCCCCAACTCTATACACCGGACGATACTGTCGATATCGTCCACCGCCGAAATCATAATCACCGGGATATGGCGCAACTTTTCGTCCGCCTTCAGACTTTCGAGCACCTGATAGCCGTTCATTTGCGGCATCATAATGTCGAGGAGAACTAAATCAAAAGGCTCTGTTCGCAACATTTCCAGAGCTTGCAGACCATCTTCAGCAACAGTCACCACATGGCCTTGACGCTGAAGTCGGCGGGCGAGCAAATCGCGGTTTACCTCATTGTCGTCAACAACCAGCACGCTGCCCTCATCACCTTTCATGTCAGGGCCTCTTTCAGAAGAGTTTCAATTTTACCCAAAAGTCGGGGAAACTCGACCGGTTTAGTGTCGTAGTCATTGCAGCCTGCGGCAAGACACTTTTCACGATCGCCCGCCATTGCGTGAGCCGTCAGCGCAATCACCGGAATCCTGCTAGTTTCAGGAGCCGCCTTAATTTGCTGCGTTGCTTGCCACCCGTCTAGAACCGGCAGACTCATATCCATCAGAATCAAATCGGGTACTTTCGCGAGCGCCATCGACACTCCCTCAGCACCGTCAACAGCAATAAAGACCTCATGTCCCTTGCGGGCCAGACGCCTGGAAAGCATATCCCTGTTCATTTCGTTATCTTCGACCAACAGGATTTTAGCCATTGGTGTTCTCCTTGCCTTTCGAGTCGTACCTGCGATCGAACCTGTCATTGACTATAGAGCGAACATCGTGCAACAAAGTATCGCAACTGTAGACTCCCTTTTGTAGCACCCGCTCGACGTAGCCGTTTAGTTGCTGGCTTTCGGCCGGTGTCAAGTTTTTCCCCGTGATCACAACAATCGGTATAGGATCTCCCGAATGGGATTTGCGAAGTTCCCCGATCAACTCAAAACCATCCATTTCTGGCAACATCAAATCCAGTAATATCAGGTGCGGGCGAGCCACTTTTAGCCGATCGAGAGCAGCGCGTCCGCTGTCAGCTTCCGTTACTGCCCAGCCTTGTGTTTCTAGTACGCATCGCAGTATTTCGCGCGTGGCAACGTCGTCTTCCACAATTAGAATCTGACAGGTCACATTGTTACTTGCAACGCCGTCTTGGTCGCGTCGGTACTTGTTCAACAAGGCAGCCAGCCGTTTGCCGTCCACTGGTTTGGTGAGGTAGTCCGAAGCACCCAATGCAAAGCCGAGGCTTTTGTTGCCCACAAAGGATAGCAGGATTACGGGAATTTCGGCAAGCTCAGGATCGGCCTTCAGCGCTGAGAGTACCGCCCAGCCGTCCATTCCGGGCATGATCACGTCTAGGGTAATGGCGTCTGGCCGTAGTTGCTTAGCGAGCCGGAGAGCTTGCTCGCCGCCGCCGGCGACTTCTACGTGCAGCCCTTGGCGACTGAGGGCGCGCTGGATTAAATCCCGCGAGATCGGGTCGTCGTCAACTACCAGCACCGTGCCGACAGCGGGGGCGTCCGGAGGGCTAGTGCTGTCATGGACTTTGTTGGGGATTTCCGGCTGTTTGATGACGCTGGGCAAGAGCACGGTGAAAGTGGTGCCTGCGGCCAAGGTGCTGCTGACCTCTATGCTGCCGCCCATCATCTGACAGAAGCGCTGGCTGATTGCTAGTCCCAAACCTGTGCCCCCGTACTCGCGGGTAGTCGAGGCATCAGCTTGGATGAAAGGTTGGAAAACTCGCTGCAATTGCTCTTGTGTCATGCCGATGCCGGTGTCGGCGACGCGGAAACTTAAAAATTCGGAGTTGGAAATTAA
This sequence comes from Microcoleus sp. S13C4, assembly GCF_036700865.1. Taxonomy (NCBI): domain Bacteria; kingdom Bacillati; phylum Cyanobacteriota; class Cyanophyceae; order Oscillatoriales; family Microcoleaceae; genus Microcoleus; species Microcoleus sp. S13C4. The sequence continues at coordinate 63,598 of NZ_JAUBPS010000014.1, read as the reverse complement.
AATTTGGGAAGATTCCTCTTGATTTTTCATTTTTAATTGTTCATTTTTAATTCTTTCCACTCCGATCGCAATTCTCCCGTTTTGTGTGAACTTGGCAGCGTTGCTGAGCAAGTTAAGCAGCACTTGCCGCACTTTTGTCATGTCCGCGTGCATGGTGTCGAGGTTGTCTGGACAGTACACTTCTAGGGTATTACCATTTTTCTCGACCAGCGGCCTGGCCGTGGCAACAGCACTTTCAATTAAGGTATGAATGTCGAATGTTTCTAAGTAGAGATCCATTCGACCTGCTTCAATTTTAGAAATATCTAGAATGTCGTCAATCAGGGACAGCAGGTGTTTGCCGGCGCTGCAGATTTTTTCGAGGTCGGGGACGGATTCGCAACTGCCCAATTCTTCGGCTTCTTCTTTAAGCATTTCGCTGTAGCCGATGATGGCATTGAGGGGGGTTCTGAGTTCGTGGCTCATGTTGGCGAGAAATGTGCTTTTTGCCCGGTTCGCTGATTCTGCTGCTTCTAGGGCCAACTGCATAGCGGATTCTGCTTGTTTGCGATCGGTGATGTCTTGGACTGTGCCTTCGTAGTACAAAACGCTGCCGTTTTCGTCGCAGATGCTGCGGGCGTTTTCAGAAATCCAGATGGTGCTACCGTCTCGGCGGTATATTTGGGATTCAAATTTTGACACTTCGCGGCGCGCGGCTAATTGGGCCATAAACTCGGCGCGTCGCTTGGGGTCTACGTAAAATTGACGGTTGATATCGGTGAGTTCGGCGAGCATTTGAGTACAGGATTCGTAGCCGTAAATTCTGGCTAGTGCGCGATTGCCACTGAGATAGTGCCCGGTCGGTGTTGTCTGGAATATGCCTTCGACTGCGTTTTCAAAGATGCTGCGGTATTTTGTTTCGGCTTGTCTCAAGGCTGCTTCTGCTCGCTTACGCTCTAGGACATTGGCGAGCATTTCTCCTACCATTTTTAGCTGTGTGGATATTTCGGTTGCTCGACCTGCTGTTTGCTTTAAGCCATCGAATCCGAGAAATCCTACTATGTTTTTACTACAAATTAGGGGAATAATTATCAGCGATTGAATATTTATTAGCGGTTTTTTTAAATTTAAATTATGTATGGAAGCGCCACTTGAAGGTATTAAGGCGGTTGCTCTTTGATTGACTGTTTGGGATGGGGAGTCTGTCTGGAATTGGGCTGGATTTTGACCGATAAAATAGCCAATTTCGGCTTTGGCTGGGGGCGGGAGTTCGCCGATTTCTGGAATATAAAGGCATTCTGCGCGATCGAGCTTTTCTGCGATCCAAGGGATTTGTGCGATGTCTATTTGTTTGTCGGTGCTGTCTTTGACTGCCGCAATGCTTTCGTCGCACCACTCGTAGGTTTTGTGGGCGCGGGTTTTGTCTTCTGATAACAGGTAGATGTAACTGCGGTCAAACCCGCTCAAGGTGGCGATCGCTTCCAGGGTTTGATCGATGCCTTTGTCTATTTCTGATGAGGGCTGGCTGATGAAATCGGTTGACAAACGGGAAATCAACTGAGCGAATTCTATTCGATACTGCAAAGATTGTTCCACTTTTTTGAGTTGGGTAACATCTCGAAAGCTCCAGACTCTACCGACTGTTTTCGCTCTGACTTTTGAGGGCAAGGAATTTAATTCAAGAATTTTGCCGTCTTTAAATTCTAATAATTCGCTGATTTGAGTATCTGGATCTGCCGACACTTTGATCACGTTTTGGAGAAATCCTTGCGGGTCTTTTAATTGTTCCCTGTCGAAGGGGAATCCTGTTTTGATGGTTTTTTTGACAGTGCCGAAGGTCGCTCGGCTCAACTTTCCTTGGCTGGCGGACAACCCCCACAACTCTAGAAGTTTCTGATTATAATTACATATATTGCCGTTTCTGTCAACCGCCAGAATTCCTGCATCTGTAGATTTTAGAACTGCTTGCAGTATCGAGAGCGATTGCTTGTGTTCTCTAATGTCAAAAAACACCAAGACTGATATTTCGCTGCCCTCAACTGCCGGATGGAAAAAATAGGAAACTGGTAAAATCTTGCCATCGCGACACAAAAACTCGTCGTCCCAATTGTTGCAAGGTTGACCAGAAACGATCGCCTCTTGTAAATCTAGTGTAGGTGCGATCGTTGCATCTTCAGTCTTGCTTGGCGACTGTTTCGGAGCCGTCAAAACTTGGGATTTCTTGCCTTCCTTTTGCTTCCCGATGCGCTCTAGCAGGGAAACGCCTGCAAGTTCCGACTCTCGCCACCCCAGCAAGCGTTCGGCTTCTGGATTCACCGAGATTACACAGCCCTTCGCGTCAAGGATACACAATCCCGCCCCCAAACTGTTGATAATCCCCCGCAGTCGATCGAATTCTGAAGCTGTTGGAGATTCTTGAGGGAACTGGGGCGAGTCAGTTAAATCCTTTAATGCCACCGTCTCCAAGTTAAAGCAATCTTCCTGCTGAAGTTCTTGCTGAGTCTGAACTCGGTCATAGCTACAACTTACCTGCTCTAATAAAAGCTGCCACTGCTCAGCAGTGGGAGGGGGAGACTCGCCGACTAAACCGAGCTGTTCGAGTTGGCGCTGGAGGTGGGGGTGCATATTTTCTGGCGCTTTGTAGGCAACTTTCTACAGTATATCTTTTTAATTAATAGTATATATACGTAGGTATACCGTTAGGGGACAAGTACGCGATCGAAGTCTATCACAGGTTTTATTGAGAAGCCGAGGGATCATGTTTCCTCTCCAAAATCTTTCAAACTGCGCTAATTATATTAATTCTCAGAACTTTTAAGGGTTATCAACTAACCAATCCTCTAAATGTCGGCAGCAGGCTCCAAAATAATATAGCAATCCTTGCAGGAGTCGTAAACTTTTTACGACTCATTTAAGTTTACTCTATATTAGAAAATCTAGTAAAAAAACTGAGTTTATAATGTGATAAATTATTTACCCAATCTCCCTAAGTGCTAGCGAAATAATCAGCAATTGTCGGAGGCAAAGAAAATTTGCAGGCATCGAAAATAACTGTCAAAAAAAATATTATTCGTCAGACTTTTCGGTTGAGATCGAAAGGTCGGTGAACATAGCTGGCAGCCGAATGGTAAAGGTAGAACCTTTATCCAACTCGCTGAATGCAGTAATATCTCCGCCCATCATTTCGCAGAATTTCTTAGTAATCGTCAGCCCCAAACCAGTGCCCCCGTACTTCTTAGTAGTTGAGGAATCGGCTTGGGTGAAAGGCTCAAAGATTCTGGCTAACTGTTCGGGACTCATGCCAATGCCGGTATCTTTGACCGTAAAAATGATCCCCTCTTGAGCGGAAGATAAGAGAGACAAGCTATTTTCAGCTTTGTCACCTCCTCTATACGCTCCAAGTTTTTTGCCTTTCTTTGCAGCGTCGGCGGGGGTTTCGACGGATCGGGTAACGGCGAAGGTAATCGCGCCGGAGCAAGTAAATTTCGCGGCATTGCTGAGGAGGTTGAGCAGAGACTGCCGGAGTTTAGTTTTGTCGGTGTGCATCGAGCCAATATCCTCGGGGCATTGTATTTCTAGGATATTGCTATTTTTGTCTGCCATCGGCGCGATCGTGGCGACTACTTCCTCAACCAGAGTTGGAATGGTGAAGGTTTCGACGTGCAAGTCGGTGTGGCCTGCTTCAATTTTGGTCAAGTCGAGAATATCTTTAATCAGCGCGAGTAGGTGCTGGCCGGCCGTGTTAATTCTCTGGAGGTCGTCGATGAACTCTGCAGCACCGAGGTCTCGCGCGTCTTCTTGCAGGAGCTCGCTGTAGCCGATGATGGCATTGAGGGGGGTTCTGAGTTCGTGACTCATGTTGGCGAGAAAAATGCTTTTCGAGCGATTTGCAGCTTCCGCGGCTAATGCGGCGCGGCGGAATTCTTCGGATCGCAAGCGTTCGGTGATGTCGCTGGTCATGATTAAAACGCATTGAGTGCTGCCGAGGTCGATGAGTTCCCCTGACAGCAGCCAGTCGCGCACTTCGCCGCTTTTGGTGCGAATTTTGATTTCTTGGTTGCCGATCGAATTTTGTGCTTGCAAAATCTGGGCGAGGCGCCGCCCGTCTTCGGAATTGACCCACATTCCTAAGTCGGTGGGGGTGTAGCCGATAAATTCGTGCCGCGGCCAGCCTAATGAGCGCAAAAAGCTTTCATTGGCATCGAGGAAGCGTGCGTCTGTGAGGGTGCAGATGCTGATGCCAACTGGGGAGGCATGAAAAGCCTTGGAAAATCTTTCTTCTGAAGAACGCAGGGCGGCTTCGGCTTGCTTTCTGTCTGTGATGTCTTGGACGGTGCTGGTGATGTAGAGGGAGGTGACGGCGGCTTGCTCGTAGACTGTGCGGTTGCTGCCGTCGGGGAGTATGAGCCTGTAGTCGATGCTGTAAGGCTGTTGCTGAAATAAAGCGGCTTCGATCGAGGTTTTGACTAATTCTCTGTCTTCAGGGTGCACGTATTCCAAGAAGGCTTCCAGGCTGGGTTCAAAACTTCCCGGTTGCTGTCCCAGGATGCGGTAAATTTCCTCTGACCACCGCAATTGCTGGGCGTTGCGGTCTAAGTCCCAGTTGCCTAGTTGGGCGATGCGCTGGGCGTTGGCGAGGCTGGCTTCGCTGGCGCGCAGGGAGGCTTCTGCTTGGTGGCGTTCCGCGACGGTGGCGGCTAAGACTAAGCCGGTGACGGCTATGACGGCGATGAACGCTTGCAGGGATAACAGTGCTTGGGGGATGCTGCTGGCGTGTTTGAAAAAGGGGCCGCTGCTTCGGGCTATGCCCCAGATGGCGAAGCCGCAGAGGATGAGGTTGGAGAGAGCCGTGTAGCGCTGACCGAATCGAAAGGCAGCCCAAACTACTAGGGGAAATGGTAAGTATTCGAGGGGATAGCGGGCGTAGGCGGCGCGGGTGCGGGAGCAAAAGACGAGCCAGCCGACTGCTAGTAGCAGCAGCAGCCAAATCGCTCGTTCAGCTATCTTTTTGCGATGGGTGGGGATTTTGGGCAATTGTTGGCACGTCAGCAGCAGCGGGGCGACGAGCAAAATTCCCATAGCGTCTCCCACCCACCAAGTCCCCCAAATCGTGCCAAAATTGCTCCAGCTAGATAAACTGGTCAGGCATACGAGGATGCTGCCGATGGTGGAGTTGATCAGGGTAGATCCCAAGGCTGCTAGTCCGACTATTCCTAAAACGTCTTTGAGCCGATCGAGCTTGGCGCTAAAGTTAATGCGCTGTAGCAGATAAGTTCCCGTCCACGCTTGCAGGGTTCTGGCGCCGGCCGAGATCAATGCCGTGCCGATGTTGGCCGACGGTACGCTCATGCTGAACAGGAAGCCTCCGATCGCGATTCCCGGCCACAGTTGTCGCCCAAACAGCAGCAGGGCGACTTGGGCAATTCCTGCTGCTGGCCACATCGGGTAAATTTCTGAACTGAGGGTGAGGGTGGAAATTGCGAATTGCGACGCCCCATAGTAGACCAGGGCGATCGCGCCTACAGCGAGGAAGTACCGCCAGGAATGTCCTTTGATTGCATTAAGGAACTTTGTCTGCATGGTCGTTTGGGGAAAAGGTGGACGGTTGTTGGGGTCTCAGTAGGTGGCATGGGACAGGCAGAGGGTAGAGAAAATGTTTCTATTAGGTGATGGTAGGTAATGGGTGGTAGGTAGTGGGAGAAGCGTTTGAGCTAACTTTTTGTGGTGCCGTTGAGGGTTCGGTTTTTTTGTTGGATCACATCTGCCCATGAATTTCGGGAGTATCGCTTTTTTGTAAATATATCTCTAATGGCTAAGCAATTGGTTTGTAAATTTTTGGTTTTTGTTGAAAATTTATTACCGAGCGACAGCGGGTGTCTTTTTGTGTCGGGCGATCGTAACTATATTCACCCTAACATCTTGCATCATGCTCAATAATACCTAAAATACCTAAAATACCAATAATAGCAACGTAAAATCTCTGCTTTTAGGTCAGTTTAGGGCAAGCAACACGGTTTCTGATTAGAAGTGGAGGCGGTAGTGATTTTCACTAGATTTTTAACCAATCAATCGAGGCTTCAAGTCTTTCGCTCGAATACAGTGAAAGCGGATATTTTACAGCTAATAAAAATATTTTTTCTGATCTATTTCCCTATAGCTGTGGCCATATCTAGGGTTAGTGTCAAACGCTCTTGAGATTCTTTAAGGGCGTCTTGGGGGTTGCGGCCCAGAAGGGTTGCTTCTATGGCGCGACCGAGGTTTTCTGAGAGGCGGGAGTAACCTGATATAATAGGTCGCGCTCTGGCTGAGTTCATTTGCTCTAAAAATACTTGCAAAACAGGGTTTTTTTCCACAAAGCTTTGATAAGCTTGGCTCTGTCTCGATTTTAAGTTAATGGGCAAGTAACCTGTTCCCAAGGCCCATGCTGTTTGGAATTCTTCACCTATAACGTATTCTAAGAATACTAGGGCGGCTCGCTCTCGTTCTGGCGAGGTTTTCATTAAAAATAGGTTTTCACCCCCTACGACGGCTGCGGGCCGTTTGAGAATCGGTAAAGGCATTGCTCCGTAGTCGATCGCGCTTTGCTGCAACTGTGCTAGCGTCCACGGCCCGGTGATTTGCATGGCGACTTTCCCGGCGATGAAGTTGTCGAGTTCGTAACCGCGTTCGGGTGCTGACAATATTGCTGAACCTTCTTTTAACAAGTCGTTCCACAATTCTAAGGCGGCGCGAGAACCGGGATTATCTATTTGGGGTACAGGACTTTGAGGTGTTTTGCCTTTGAGTTCGCCGCCTGCGCTGAACATGAATGGCAGCCAGGTAAATACTGTCCATTCTCCTTTGCCTAGGGGGAGCACTATGCCGTGTTGGTCTGTGCGGCCGTCTCCGTTGGTGTCTTGCGTGAGCGATCGGGCTGTTTGCTTTAATTGCGCCCAATTCTGCGGCAATTTTTTGATTCCTGCTGCTGCAAATAAGCTGGGACGGTAAAAGATGGCGACGTTGTTTGTCGCCAGGGGAACTGACCAAGTGTGTCCGCCGAGTTCCATTGACTCGAAGAGTGCCGGGTAGATTTCGGCTTTCCGGGGCGATTTGTCGAGCCAGTTTTCTAATGGTTCAATTGCGTTTAGTTCTGCTAGTTTTCCTGAAATTGTGGCAGCATTCCAAAGCAAATCCGGCGGTGCATTTCCAACGATTGCTGTTAGTATTTTTGGTAGTTGTTGGTCGGGCTGACCGATGTAAATTGGTTCTACTTGGATGTTGGGATGTGTTTTGTTGAATTTGTCTATGAGAGTTTTAAATACGTCGCGATTGGGCGGGGGATTAATGCCATGCCAAAGTGTAATTTTTATTGGTTCGGCGTTTTTGGACGCGGGTGTTGTGGTGTTTTGACAGCCGCTTAATATTAGCAGATTTAAGGTAAGTAAAATGCAGACAGCTAGTTGTATTGGTCTTTTAATTGCTGGGAATAATTGGGATAGAATCATTTTTTAGTTACATTCAGGGAAGAATATTTGTTTAAGCGCCGATGAGCGCGGATGGAGGCGGATAGTTAGAGGTACATAAAACGAGCTAAATCTAGCAAATCTGGTAGTAGCTGATTTCTCTCTCCATTCGAGGTGTTTTGAAACAAAACGGTGAAAACTCCTGTTCCTAGTTTATCCTGCGGCCACATCCGATAGCAAGGAATTGCTGTCAGGCGCGATCGATGTTTTGCTAAATGAGGAACTGTGACAGGCTGAAATTCGGGAAATTTGCTTAACAGCCATTCGCTGACTTGTTCATTTTCTGCGGTTGAATAAGTGCAGGTCATGTATGCAAGATAACCTGGTCGCGCTACAATTTTAGCAGAATTGGCTAAAATTATTTTTTGGCGGTTGGCATTGCTGTTGATGGTGACAGGATGAAAGCCTCCGGGTGCTTTGTCTCCTTTTGCTAAGAGTGACTGACCAGTACAAGCAGCATCTACTATTACTAAATTAGCCGTTTGTGGCATCTTTTCGGCAAATATTTTTGAATCGACGTTAGTGGCGACGGATGGTTGAATTTGGCAGCGTTTTAAATTCGAGATAAGCATTCCCATGTGTTTGCCTATGACTTCCTTGCACAATAGCAATTCTGGGTTTAAGGTTTTCCAAGCAAATATACTTTTTCCTCCGGGGGCGGCGCACATATCTAAGATTAGTTTGACGGGCTGCGGTATTGTTAACAGTGTGGAGGCGGCGAAAATTGAGGAAAAGTCGAGACAGTAGTAATGTCCTGCTTGATGTAAGGAATGTTTTCCCCGCTGGAATTATCATGCCAGTCTATCTACAAATTCCGCTTACCAAAAGACAGAAATTGCGAGGGTAAATGGGTTTTCTATTGATTTTGGTTGCCCCCACAAGATGGCAGGATTAAAAGGTTGGGGATTGATAAGTAGCTAGACAAAATTAATTACATAGTTTTCTCCAAATTCTTTCATGATTTTTTCCACAGAGGTAACAAAAGTTCCCCAACTCTTGTAAGCAGATATCTCAATCCATTCATACTTAATAAACCGCCATAAAATTTCAATTAAATTTAATTCAGGAGAGTAAGAAGGCAACTCAAAAAGAGTAATATTACGTTGTTTCCACTCTTCAAGTTTGTCAACAATAGCATCACTGGTATGAATAGAAGCTTGATCTGTGACAATCACCGTTGGCTTATGTACTGCGGGAAAAAAAGCATCAATACAGGCAATAACCACATCTGAATTAATACTTTGAGATGAAATATAAGTTTCAAGATGGTTATTTCGATTCACGATTCCTAGTACATTCATTCGCTGACTACGACGACTAGGGATTGTTAAATATTCTCCGATTTCCTGCCAGCCATAGGGGACACAAGGAATTAAACAAAATCCCGTTTCATCCAAGTAATATAAATCAATTTTACCCTCATCATCCAATCGCTTTAATTCTTCTAATTGTGCCTTTTTATCTTGATATTCCTGGGAGGGAGGCTTTCCTCCCACTCCTTTACGCATACGATGCCAAGTCATGTTCAGACTTTTTAGTATTCTTTGAATTGTTTTTATGCTCGGACTTATCCCCCAGGCTTCTTGAACTTTTTGGCTAACATTTTTTAATTGCCTTGGTTCTTGCTTAGTCCACTCTTTGATTTGGGCTTTCTGCGAAGAATTAAATAGTGATTTAGCACCTCTTCCTGGTTTATTATAAAGTCCTATCATTCCTTCTAATTCCCACCGATTGAACCAGTTATAGAGTGTCTTATAACTTATTCTGAAAATATTCATTAACTCTCCTTTTTTTACTCCTTGCGAAGCTAATATGAGGCAATGTGCTCGTTGACGTACCTGATGATGTCGGCTTTGGCGATGAATTCGCTGTAGCAATTTAGACGAAAGAGGGTTTATTTCTCTGATAAACATCATATGAAACTGTAATTAACTCATAATTTGGCCGGAAATATCATTATACTATGTATTTGTGTAATTAATTCTGTCTGACTACTTAATAGCCTGAATATTTTTTGTTCTGCGCTGTTGGCAAATAAGCTGCGGCTGAGTTTAAACAGGAGATTCGACAGTTTTTCCATGTTCGGCGAGATCTGATAAGATTGAGATTAGCAGTAATAAAGGTATTTTCAAGGAAAAATCCTACTGTAGAACAGTTAGAGTTAACTTGGAAAGAATGGATGCAAAGGTTGTTGCGTCTATCAAACCGATTGCTTTGGAGCCTTTGAGTCGGGCTGCACCTAAGTAGAAATCGAGAGCTTTTTTGTTGATCGCACAACTCGGAACTATTGTCGAAGTGTATAATCTAGGAGGAAAGTACGATTATTGGAGTCCTGGGCGCATGGGGAGCTAGAAACCCGCTGGATGCTTAGATTTCTCGTTTTGACAGTTCCAGACAGTATCGAGAGGACTCATAGTTAATTCACGCCTACAGGCTATAAGTGATGACGGATGACTGATAATTACTTAATAACTAAAAATTTATGAAAATTGTCTTTTTTGGCACTCCGGAATTTGCTGTTCCTACTTTATCCAGTCTGCTAAGTCATCCCGAATTCGAGGTAGTAGCTGTGGTGACTCAACCAGATAAACGTCGGGGAAGAGGCAATCAATTGATGCCTTCACCTGTAAAAATGGCGGCTTTAAATCACCATCTCCCGGTTTTGCAGCCGCAGCGAATCAAGAAAGATTCTGAAACAATTGCCCAATTGCGGGAAGCGGAAGCTGATATTTTCGTGGTGGTAGCTTACGGCCAGATTCTTTCTCAAGAAATACTGGATATTCCTAATTTGGCTTGCGTTAACGTCCACGGTTCAATTTTGCCGAAGTATCGCGGTGCCGCGCCGATTCAGCGCTGTCTTTATGATGGGGAAAAGGCGACCGGAATTACTACTATGCTGATGGATGCTGGTATGGATACTGGCGGGATGCTGTTGAAGGCTTTTGCGGGTATTACGCTGTTGGATAATGTTGATTCTTTGGGTGACAGGTTGGCGGAACTTGGGGCCGATTTGTTGGTGGAAACTTTGGTGAAATTGAGGGATGGCGAAGTTAAAGCTGTTGTTCAAGATGATGCTGATGCGACTTATGCGCCGATGATAAAGAGTGCGGATTATGTGCTGGATTGGTCGAAAAGTGCGATCGACCTTCACAATCAAGTTAGGGGCTTTTTCCCGGATTGCACGACGACTTTTCGGGGCAATTCTTTGAAGGTGATTGCGACAGTGCCCGTCGGGCCGGAATATTGGCTGCAAATGCCAGCCGATTTGAGAGTTTTGGAACGCGAATGGCCTGTTTTAGGCGAGTTGTCGGGGGAAAATGGGGCAGTTGTCAAGGTTGTGAAGGGCTTGGGGGCGATCGTCCAAACTGGCGATGGTTTATTATTATTGCGGGAGGTGCAGTTAGCGGGGAAAAAAGTGCAGTCTGGGATGGATTTTGCGAATGGAACTCGGTTGGCTGTCGGGGAAGTTTTTGGGAGTTAAATTGTATATTTAGGGCGGGCAAGATACCCACCCTACAATATTTGGCAGCAAAATCATCCTGTAATTAGATGCGCGATTCTTGACCTAAAATTCCACCAAAACTTCCTCCGCACCACCCAAAAAACCCTGCGCGGCATCTAACATACTCTCAGCAACATCTTTCAAATCTTCGCGACTTGCTAAATAAGTTTTCAAAGCTTCTAACGGTTCTATACTATTATTAGCATTCAATTCGGGCAACCGCGGCCTCGCTAACTGACTGACTAATTCCGGTTGAATTGTGTAGCTGTGGGCTGCGCCGAGAAGTGCGTGCAATTCTGCGTTATCAATGATATCTAATTGTTCCGATCGCAATTGGTAAATTAATCTCACAACTGCATCTTGGATGTCTTTCTTGCCAATAGCTTTAACTAACTCAGCTTGCGGGTTTTCCGATTCAGAAACATTCACTTTAATAGTCTGAAATACCCGCACTGGCAAAGTGCAAAATTCCCACTCAGCTTTTCCCCGTTCCAAATTAACTAACACAAAACCTTTATCTTCTTTCTCTTCGCTAAAATCCACTCGTTCGATACTTCCAGGATAGATTACGGGCGGATTATTAGAAGCATTGAGATTTTGGTGTTTGTGTACATGGCCGAGAGCAACATAATCAAAACAAGGGCGAGTTAGCATGGAAACGGGTATGTTAAAACCTTTGCCAACTGCTAAAAAACGTTCGGCGCCCAGACTTGCTTTATCTGCCATTAAGTGCGCTAAAAGTACGGTTGGTATGTCGGGGTTGAGGCGGCGAATTTCGCCTTCCATTGCGATCGTCAGTTTTTCGGTTAACAATTGGTTAACATCGCCCATAGACAGGTTTTCAGTCTCGGAACGTGTCATTAAGGTCGATCGAGTCAACCAAGGTAATGTTACCACCTGTACGGGCCCGCTGCGAGTTTGAATCAGGTGAGTGTCCAGGCGATCGCCTACAATAAACTTAGGTATCCCCAAAGTCCGGTAAATACCCAAACTCGCGCCACCCTGTCCCTGAGAATGTTGGTCGTGATTTCCTATTAGCAAAACCGTCGGAATTTGCGCGTCCACCAAGCGGCTGAATTGGCGAGCAAAAGCCTCTTTTACAAACGGTGGAGGCGTCGAATCCGGGAAAGCATCGCCACCGAATATGACTAAATCTACGGGTTCAGAAATTGCTCTGTCCATACATTTGCTCAGCGTCGCCGCGAAGTCTTCCAAGCGTGTATTTAAACCAGTTTCGGGATTAATCCGGCCGTGGGAAAAGCCGCTTCCCATGTGAATGTCTGAAAGGTGTAAGATTTTAATCATTGTTTTTTAGGTAGTGCTAAACAAGTAATGATGTGTTGTAGTGATGGATAAAATACCAAATGGCACTAATGTGATTTTCCAAGGACTTAGAAAAGGATAAGGTTTTTTGCACTAACTGAGACACCCGTTTTCTAAGGGTGTTCTTGAATCGTTCAATGTAAGTGGTGAGAGCCCGTTTCCTTGCCCACGGCTCGATGTCGTTTGCTCCCGGCAGCACGGCGGCGTAAGCTGCCCAAAAATCGGTGTAGGCAACGGCGCATTGGCGATAAAGTGGGGGTAAGGAATTCCACAACCCACGAACAGCGGCGGAGTTACGTGCGCCAATGTAGACAACCCACAATTTCACTCTTTGTCTGCATCAAGGGCGAGCCACACCCATTGTTTATTGCCCAAGTTGTCCACGAACGACCACAGTTCGTCACATTGCATCGTTAGTCTACCCTTTTTTTTTGTACCACCTGAACTTTGCCAGACACCAGAGCATATTTCTGATTGAGGTAGCGAAAGCAACCACTGCTCAGACACCTGCGTGGCACGAGCAATTCCAGCTAGGGAAATCCGTTCTAGCAACAATCTATCAATCAGTTCACGCGCAAGCTGAATCAATTACTTTTTTCTGCGGGTGCTCCCGGCAAACTGTCGCCCACATTTATGGCATTTAAACCGTTGTTTAGCGTTGTGGATGCGAGCATTTTTGACCGACAGCATCCAGGATACAAGCCCCCGGATTCATCCGTCCATAAATAAAAACCTTCTATCCGATGAAACTTGCCCCCCGAATTTATCCGTGGGGTCAATGCTTCAATTCTTTAATCTAAAATCTAAAATCTAAAATCGCGCAATCGATTGACCGTTTGGCATGAGGCACAGGTTGGGCTAGCAGGCATGATGGAAAACACCAACAAGAAACTCTACTTTCCTATCATTACATCTTTGGCACTACCCACCCGCACTATATCTACTTTCTTGCGCCCTCTCCTGGCTGTCAACATCGACAGTTTACGGTGCGGTTATTCGGACATATCTACCGTAAACCTAATTATAGCTTCTTTATCCGGTGCTTGCAGCTTGCTCATTAAGCTAGGCTCCTTTAATTGAATGGAAAGTGGTTCTGGTGCTAATGCTTCCGGCCCAGGTGGTGTTGCACTTGACAATGCAGTTTCCTGTGTTGGTTGTGTGGGTGGTGTTTCCCTTATCAGTGATGCTGTGGGTGTTGTTGCTAACGATACAACGAATGGTAGTGCTTGCACACCTGTTTTTATGTGTGTTAGCTTATTACTTAGAAAGGGATATGTGTCAACGATTACCGTCCGCCGTCGTTGTTCGAGGATGAGGAGTGGTTGAATGCTTCTGATTCAGGGTCGCTGGTTGTTCCAGTTAAGTCATCCACTCCAGCAAAAGGGAAAGCTTCAACAAAATGTACTTCTGAGAGTTTTCCACTTTAAACTTTTCGGACGTTAATAACAAACTTATCGACAATCGCTAAAAACCGAGTCTAGCCTAAATTGCGTCGGGTTTCAGTTAGTTTCGACAAGCTGACGATGCAGTCGTCTTAGCAACGCAGAGAACTTTGGATTTACTGAAGGTTTCCTAATATTGTAGTCATCTATGGGCGAGGGCGTTAGCCCTATTGCCCGACTGATGGGGTTTTTGCGATCGATGCGATCGACCACAGGGGGAAGTTCCGCTAGAACAGTTGAGAAAATCTCAACTTTGCAACCGTTTTCGGGAAAGCAACGCGCTTTGCATCACACCAGGAAGCACGCGCGCTCTCGCTTTCTATCTAGCTACCCTTAAACAGCGAAACTCTATTTAAATCGGGCATCAGTCGAATAATCTCACATTCCATCTGCCCTGCTTGACAACAGGCGATAAAACCCAAAGTTAATTTCTGGCTTCTCTGACTGGGGTGAAACTTCCTAATTGGTGCATTGTCTTACTTATAGACAGTGAGCACATCCATGAATTTTCCATTCAAAGCACGTTTGAAGAGCCAGAAGAATTCACCAAAAATGGTGATGCCGTTAATTAACCAACATTGGTTGGTGCGGATCGTCCTGCGCTCCATTTCCTACTTCCGCAAAGACTTATGGCTGATCGTCACGCTCTTGCTTTTGATCGGAGCATCGGTGCTTTTCAACCTTCTCAACGCCTGGCCGATAGCAATTCTAGTGGATACGGTTTTGTCACCAACTCCGAAATCTAACTGGATTCATACGCTGTTTCTTGCTCCGTTCGGTGAAAGCACGCTGAACCGAATTTTCGGAATGGCGTTCGTCGCGATGATGATCAGAATCCTGAGCGAGACCGTCTTCATGCTCCGCAGGATGTTGAACTACCGCATCCAGTACAACGGAACCTTGCGCGTTCGTACCGAACTCTACGACAAAATGCAGGCGCTTAGCCTCGGCTGGCACGGTTCCCGATCGCAGGGTGACGCAATCTATCGGTTGAGCTACGACAGCCTCGGCCCCTGGGGGGTGATCGATACGCTCATCGGCTCCACCGCCGCATCGGTGACGCTGACGGCGATGATCTGGATCATGCTGTCGCGCCACGTCCTTCTCACCGTGTTTGCGCTTTCGTTCACTCCGCTTCTAATACTGGCGAATTGGTACTTCGAGGGAAGGATTAGAAGTCGAGCTCTCGAATCGAAGCAGACCGATGCGGTGATGACCTCAACCATGCAGCAAGCTATAGAGTTGATCGGGCTAATCCAATCCTTCGGTCGAGAAGCAACGGAGTCGCGGCGCTTCGGGCAGGCGGTCGAACGCAGCGTCAAGGCATCCATGCGGCTTAATTGGCAAGAGAGCCTCTATCCGCTAGCGGTTCAGGTAGTCTTCGCCCTGGGAAGCGGGGTAATCTTAGGCTACGGCGGATACCTAGTTTATCGCGACCAGTTCTTGCATCCGGTGCCGAACGGCGTGAGCATCGGCGATTTGCTCGTATTCATGGCGTACCTGGGGCAGTTCTGGGACCCGATAGGTTGGGTGTTGGGGTTCACTACTAAGATCCAGACGTTTGTAGCTTCATGCGATCGCGTCTTTACTGTTATTGACGAGCCGCCCGCCATAAAAGATGAGCCTGATGCGCGATCGCTTCCCGTCTATCCCCGCACACTCGCATTTGCCGACGTGAGCTTTGAGTACAACGCTGGGCAACCCGTCTTGCGGAACATCAGTGCTAGTATCGAGCCGGGTCAGATGGTGGCCTTTTTGGGCCCTAGCGGAACCGGAAAGAGTACGCTGCTCAATCTTTTGCCACGCTTCTATGACCCGACATCGGGCAGCGTCCTTCTCGACGGCTTTGACCTCCGCACCCTTAAAATTGCCGATGTCCGCAAACACATGGCGATCGTCTCGCAAGGCAGCCCACTTTTCCCGGGAACAATCGCAGAGAATATCGCCTACGGCCGCCCGGACGCTCTGATCTCCGATATTCGGGAAGCGGCGATCGAATCCGGGGCAGCCGAGTTCATCGAAACCTTGCCGGAGCAGTACGATACTTTAATCGCTGAGGGCGGTCAAAACCTCTCGGGCGGACAGCGGCAGCGCCTAGCTATTGCGCGGGCGCTGGTCACTAAGGCTCCCATACTCATCCTCGACGAACCCACGAATGCGCTGGACTTGAAGCACGAGCAGTGGGTTCTAGAGACTCTGCAACGTCTGCGGCGCAAAAGAACCATTATCTTGGTCACGCACCGACTCGAAACTGCTGTAGACTGCGATCTAATTTTTGTGATGCAAGAGGGCGAGATTAAGGAGTCTGGCACTCACGCCGAACTCCTTACCCAGCAGGGGTTCTATTACCGAATGTTGGGCTACAACTCAGTAAAATCAATAGGGCTTACTGATAAACCCTGCATCGAGTAGGAGTACGGCATGGTGAACTTATTTCTTATCCTTTTGCTTCAATTTGTTGCCTGTCTGCCTAGTAAATTATCTTTTGGGTTCGTAGTGAGGACTTCAGCCCTCCTTTAGCTTCTGCAGAAAAACTAAAGTCTTTACTAAGAACTAGGTTTAAGGTTTTTGTCAAAGTACAGACAAGAGGAGATTAAGCTGTTGTGCATTTAAAATGCGTGTTTCAGAGGTTGAAACCCTTTACTGGCTTAGATAGCCTCGAAAATTTAAATGATGAACAGCTTACTACTAAAAATTTAGTTTCATACATCACAATACCATGCCGGGGACTTTTTGATAAACTTGTGCGATCGGGCAGCGAAAATCTATACTCCTTAACTCTAACTCATCTCCTTGTCGGTAAATTTGAGAAACCCAATTTCCCTCAGTGTTGACGCGAAAACACTCAATTTTGATTTCTGATTGAGCTATGAGCACGTATTCCTGCAAACTCGGAGAAGTTTGGTAATCTGCAAATTTATCGCCTCTGTCGAAAGCTGCTGTTGAGGGCGACAATACCTCAACTACTAAAGATGGATATAAAATGAAATCTTCAGTAGTTGAGGTATCTCTTTCGTCGCAAGTCACAGCTACGTCAGGATAGTAATAGCAATTTGCCTCTTCCAGTCGGACTTTTATATCTGATGATAAAACTAAGCAGTGGGTGTTATCTAGGTGATTTCCCAGCCGCCTTACTAAGTTGCTAGCAATAATAATGTGAGGCTTTTTGGCCCCAGTCATTGCATAAACGTGTCCGCGCCTGTATTCGTGTTTGATCGGACTTACTCGTTCGCCTTCTAGGTACTCTTCTGGAGAAATGTAGAAATTGTTTTTGCTGATAACCATTGATTTTTACTCCGCTGATTTTATCTGATACTATGTGTTGGAACTCAAATATTCTGGGAAGGAAACGGCAGTGCCGTTTCCCTACAGATTTAACAAAACTCCAGAAATCTGGCGTGCCACAGTTTGCCACTTTCTGTCAAACCCTGCGATCGCACTTTAATTTTGACACTTTTGGGGTTAGCCTCGTAGAGTCGGGCAATTTCCTGCATTTCCTCCCCGCTAAACCCGGTTCCCACGGTTCCTACTGGGACTAATTTGCCATCAATTTCTTGCGCTACTTTGACAGCGCTAAACGGCCGCCCGGCAACTTTTGTCGCCGTCAAACCCACAATAAACAAATCGTGTTCTTGACAGTATTTAGTCCTCACCATCGGATATTTCTTCACATCTTTTCCGCCGACATAGTGACAGTTGTGCAACACCCAAACTTCGCCTTCTTTATTTTCAGATTCCTGCTGATTTGCCAGGACGAGTTTTTCGGCTGTGGTGCGAAATGTCGGTACAACTTCAAAGGCTGGGGATAAATTCGCCAGCATTTCGCCAACTTCAACTCCCGCTGCAATCCGTTCGGATTCTGCCACGGTAGTTAAATCATTGCCTTTGAAAAACAAACTTTTAAAAATGGCATAAATTGCGCTGGGCTGGATTGTGGGAAAGCCGCTTTCAATATTAACTGTAGCAGCTTGCGCGCCGGTGCGGTGTTCGCTGCCCGTACAGCTTTTGTAATACAGTTCGCCGTCTAAAACAAAGGTGCCAATTTTAGCGGCTGTGTCGATTAATGTGCGATCGATCTCAACGGATGCCTGTTGCCGCAGGTTAGTCGATCGAGATTGGTAGTATACTTTATCTGGCGTCGCAATGACTACTACTCGATTGCCGTCGCGCTTTGGCTGTCCCCAATAATCGGGATTTTCGATGTAATAAGAACGATCGCTCGGCGCGTCAACTGGCTGCATTGTCACAATCCTTCCCGGCTGCCAATGCGGCGGCAATTCGGGCAAAATCGGATTGTAGACAGTTTCTATTTTTGGGGCCGAAGTTGATTGTTTATCAGGAGCGAGAGCGGTGGTAGAATTGCTTGGAGTATTGAGGGCGATCGGCTTTTCTCCGGTTTCCAATTCAAAGGCTCTTTTCCAAAAGCCGATCGCCATTTCCGGGTATCCTTCCGACTCGGCACACAGTGCAAAACCGATAACTTTGGCCGTACCGATGCCGCGCCCATAATCAGATAAATACTGCACGGCCCCCGCTTCACCCATCAAGTGCAATCCTCGCGTGACGATGCGATTGTTCCAGCGTTCTCGAATGTCGGCGCTAATTTTCTTAGCGGCTTTTCGCTTGGCTTCGGCGTATTCGGTGCAGTCCATACTGCCTCCTTGCTGTAGGGCTATTTATATACTATACTCAAAATTGATTTATTAGTCAAGTATTATTAGACAATTAGGTGGTGTGAATAAATTTAACTCTTTCATTTGTGAACTAGATTTATTTTTTCACCGCAGAGGCGCAGAGAGTACAGAGGAAGAGAAGAAAGAGAGGGATGGGGTTGTAGTGTTTTAATTGTCAAGCGCGGCAATCTGTTCGCCGCCAATGCTAAGATAACTTCGATCGCGCATTGCGACCAATAAAGCCGTGAGTTGCGTCTTACTCGCGTTGGGTTCGCCAACTTGCGATCGCACGTTCGAGAATTTAAGATCTAGTTTAATCTTACTGTTATGATGCGATTGATTTTGTACAGCAAACCCGGATGCCACTTGTGCGAAGGGTTGCAAGAAAAACTAGAACTGATTGAAAGCCTCAAGTTTCAACTCGAAATCAGAAATATTACTGAACGCGACGATTGGTTTGAAGCTTATCAGTACGAAGTTCCAGTTTTGTTTAAAGTGCAGCCCCAGCCAAAAAATTCTGTTGGCGAGGCTGCATTCTCCGCTGAAGAACTGTTACCCCGTCCTTCTCCCCGCTGTAGTGTCGCCCAATTGGAGCAAATGTTACAGAAATATTTGCAAAGTGATCGGTCACAATAATACGATTTACGCAAAAACTCAGGTATTAATCCGGGCAGCGGGCTGCGCTGCACCTTATTTTAGGCTTGTAGGCTGTGCACCGCGCACAGAAAAACCCGTAGAGTTTGCATCGCGAACAGCAAAAGCTTGTAGATAGTGACTCAAACAATGTGTTCCGCCAGTCATATTCAAGACATCCAAGTGAGGAGTTTTTCAGATGAAATTGAGAGAATTATTAGCAGCAGTTCCCAGCATTTCCTTTGACGCCCAACATCCCGCCCTCAATGCCGAAGTCAAGGGTTTATCCACTAATTCCCACGCTTGTCAGGCGGGCGATTTGTTTTTGGGAATGCCGGGAACTCGGGTAGATGGGGGAGATTTTTGGCAAAGTGCGATCGCCAGCGGTGCAGTTGCCGCCATAATTTCCACCCAAGCAGCCGAGAAAACACCTTCCGAAGACGGGGGTAGTTGCGTCATCGCAGCAGCCGATATGGCTCAAGTTTGCGGTCAAATAGCAACCGCATTTTACGGCAATCCAGCTAGCCAATTAAAACTTGTCGGCGTTACCGGGACTAACGGCAAAACTACCACAACTCATTTAATCGAATTTTTGCTCAATGAAATGCAGTTGCCGACGGCGATTTTCGGTACGCTTTATACTCGCTGGCCGGGATTCCAACAAACTGCACTTTACACCACACCTTTTGCGGTTGACCTGCAAAAGCAATTAGCAGAAGCTGTAGCAGCCGGATGCAAACACGGCGTGATGGAAGTCAGTTCCCACGCTTTAGCACAGCAGCGAGTTTTGGGCTGTAGTTTTGAAGTTGCTGTCTTTACAAATTTGACTCAAGACCATCTCGATTATCACCGCGATATGGAGGATTATTTTGAGGCAAAATCGCTTTTATTTGGTTCGGATTACCTCAAAAATCGCGCTGTTATTAATATTGACGATCCCTACGGGCAGCGGATAGTTAAAAGTTTAAATTCTGACGGAGTTTGGAGTTACAGCACTGTTCTGAAAACGGCCGATTTGTATGCTTTTGATTTGCAATATCAGCCCAATGGAGTTAAGGGAATGCTGCACACTCCCAAGGGCGAAACTGCTTTTTCTTTGCCTTTAGTCGGTCAGTTCAATTTATCAAATATGTTGGCTGCTGTCGGTGCTGTTTTGGAATTGGGTTTAGATTTGTCCGCAATTGTGGAGAAATTATCTCAGTTTTCGGGAGTACCGGGACGGATGGAACGGGTGCAGATTAGTCCCGACCAAGATATTAGCGTCATTGTCGATTACGCGCACACTCCCGACAGTTTGGAGAACTTGTTAAAGGCGTCGCGACCGTTTATTCCGGGTCAGATGATTTGCGTGTTTGGCTGCGGTGGCGATCGCGATCGCACTAAGCGCCCGATCATGGGTAAAGTCGTTGCAGAATTAGCCGATTTAGCTGTTGTTACTTCCGACAATCCGCGCACGGAAAATCCCGATCGCATTTTGGAGGATGTTTTAGCAGGAATTCCCGCCACAGTAAAGCCGATCGTGATGTGCGATCGAGCCGCTGCAATTCGCACTGCTATTATGGACGCTAAACCGGGAGATGGTGTGCTGATTGCAGGGAAAGGACACGAAGATTATCAAATTTTGGGCACCGAAAAAGTCCATTTTGAGGACCGAGAACAAGCGCGAGATGCCTTGAAAGCCAGAATGAATTCGGTTAAGTGAATTCGGTTAACTGTTAACGGTTAAGTGAATTTACTTAACCGTTAACGGTTAGCTGTTCGCGGGCTGGGAAATTAGTTATATTTTTAAGTATTAATACGAAGCTAGAATCTTATTTGCACTAGATTATAATAGTAAGACCAAATATTTTTATAAAAAAATAATTATTGCTATGATAGAACTAACTGGGTATCAAATTCTCGATCGAATTTACTCAGGCACTCGCACTCTAGTTTATCGCGGAACTCGCCTCTGCGACCAAAAACCTGTCGTCATCAAAGTCTTGCGGAACGAGTATCCCAGCTTCAGCGAACTCGTGCATTTTCGCAATCAATACACGATCGCCAAAAACCTGAATTTGCCCGGAATCATCCAAACCTACAGCTTGGAACCCTACCGCAACGGCTATGCGCTGATTGTGGAAGACTTCGGGGGCATTTCTCTGAAGGAATGGACTGGGAAAGGAAAAACGGTGCAATCTCTGGTTGATTTTTTCCACATTGCGATCGACCTAAGCAATACATTAGATATACTTTACCGCCACCGCATCATTCACAAAGACATTAAACCGGCCAACATTCTGATTAATCCTGAGACTAAACAAATCAAGCTCATTGACTTTAGTATTGCATCTTTGCTGCCGCGAGAAACTCAAACTCTGATGAGTCCCAACGTGCTCGAAGGGACACTAGGCTATTTGTCTCCCGAACAAACGGGAAGGATGAATCGCGGGATTGACTACCGGACGGATTTTTACTCTCTCGGTGTCACCTTTTACGAGTTGCTGACGGGAGAGTTGCCGTTTCAATCTAACGATCCGATGGAATTGGTACACTCTCATATTGCCAAACAACCGCCGCTGCTTGGCGAAAAAAAAAGGGGGGAAATTCCCCAAGTTCTCTGCGACATCGTGATGAAATTGATGGCGAAGAATGCCGAAGACCGTTATCAGAGTGCTTTGGGGCTGAAATTTGATTTAGAATTTTGTTTGCGTCAACTAAAAGAAAGTGGTAAAATAAAAAGTTTTGCGATCGCGCGGCGGGATGTGTGCGATCGGTTCATCATACCAGAGAAACTCTACGGTAGAGAAGCCGAAGTTGCCCAATTATTGGCAGCGTTCGATCGCATCTCTGGTTCCGAGACTCTTCTTGGGAACGAGGGAAAGCGCGAGTTAATGCTGGTGGCGGGTTTTTCAGGCATTGGCAAAACTGCCATTGTTAACGAAGTTCACAAACCAATTGTTCGCCAGCGCGGCTACTTCATCAAAGGCAAATTTGACCAATTTAATCGCAATATTCCATTCTCAGCTTTTGTGCAAGCATTTCGAGAATTAATGGGTCAATTGCTGAGTGAAAGCGAGGTTCAATTAGCAGCTTGGAAAACCAAAATTTTAGCTGCGCTTGGTGACAGCGCGCAAGTAATTATTGAGGTAATTCCTGAACTAGAGCAAATTATCTCTCAACAGCCACCCGCAACAGAACTGTCTGGGACGGCGGCACAGAACCGCTTTAATTTACTTTTTCAAAAATTCCTCCAAGTATTCACCACAAAAGAACATCCCTTAGTAATTTTCCTAGATGATTTGCAGTGGGCTGATTCGGCATCCTTGAAATTGATGCAGTTGTTGATGAGCGAGTCAGACGGCAGATATCTATTATTAATTGGAGCTTATCGCGACAATGAAGTTTCTGCCGCTCATCCTTTGATGTTGGCGCTAGAAGAGATTGGGAAAGCACAAGCTGCAATCAACACGATTACATTAGCCGCGCTGAGTGAAACGAGTTTAAATCAACTCGTTGCCGATACGCTTAGCTGTTCGCCCGAAATCGCGCTACCATTAACTCAACTAATTTATCAAAAAACCAAAGGCAATCCATTTTTTAGCGCGCAATTCCTGAAAATGCTGCACCATGATGGGCTGATTCAGTTTGACTGGGATGGGGGCAATTGGCACTGCGACATTGCCAAAGTAAAATCATTAGCACTGACGGATGATATCGTTGAGTTTATGGCGTTGCAGTTGCAAAAATTGCCAGAAGACACGCAAGATGTTCTCAAGCTAGCGGCTTGTATTGGCAATCAATTTGATTTGGCGACTTTGGCGATCGTCTCTGAACAGTCAGAAGTAGAAACAGCAGTGGCTTTATGGAGAGCATTACAAGAAGCGTTGATTTTGCCTATTAGTGAAACTTACAAATTTTTCCAATCTAACCACTCAGAAGAGACAAATCGTTATCGTCATATTGAAGTTCCCTATAAATTTTTACACGATCGCATCCAGCAAGCTGCTTATTCGTTGATTCCCGAATCACAAAAACAAAGCGTTCACCTGCAAATTGGCAGACTGCTGCTGGCGAATACGGCAACAGGAGACGACGAGCAACTTTTTGCGATCGTCAACCAGCTTAACAAGGGGCTGAAGCTGATTGAATCGACTGAGCGAGAGACGATTGCACGGCTAAATTTGCAGGCCGGTCAAAAAGCTAACGCCTCAACAGCCTATCGGGCAGCAGTAGACTATTTGCTCACTAGCCAGCAGCTATTAAACTCCGATGCTTGGCAAAGTCAATACTCGCTTAGCTTAGAAATCGCCAACCAGCTTGCTCTAGCCGCTTATTTGGCCGGGGATTTCGAGCAAATGCAGCAGACGATCGATCAAGTCGTGGCTCAGACGCGATCGCTCCTGGAACAAGTCACTGTCTATGAAATTAAAATTCAGGCGTTGATTGTGCAGGGGCAGCTCCTAGGCGCGCTCAAAACGGCTCTGTCGCTAGTCGAACAGCTAGGCATCAAGTTTCCAGCCCAGCCCACCACACCACAGGTTTTGCTAGGTCTAGCCGAAACTAAAATTGCCCTACTCGGCAAGTCTATCCAAACCCTAGAAAACCAACCAGCGATGACCGCCCCGGATAAAATGGCGGTGACGCAAATTTTGGCAAAAACCCTCTCAGCAGCCTACATTGCCGCCCCAGATTTGCTGCCGCTGCTGGTATTTCGCCAGGTGAATCTGTTTGTGAAGTATGGCAATACCAGTGTGGCTGCTTTCACCTATGCCTGGTATGGGCTAATTTTGTGTGGTGTGGTGCGAGATATTCAAACCGGCTACCAGTTTGGTGAATTGGCTCTCAAGCTCTTGGATAAATTTGATGCCAAAGAAATTAAATCCAGGGTAGTTTTCATCATTTACTATTTTGTATTCCATTGGAAAAACCACCTCAAAGATACGCTCGATCCACTTGTAGAAAGCTATCAAACCGGACTAGAAACAGGCGATACAGAATATGCGGCTTGGGCGGGACTGATCTGGTGTGCCAACTCTTACTATGCCGGACATAATCTGTCTGAAGTGAGTCAAAAGCTAGAATTTTATACTGAATCTATCGCCAAAATCAACCAAGAAAAGGGTGAGCTTTACTGCAAAATTTTCCATCAAACAGCACTCAATTTATTGGGCGAGGCAGAGGCGACGGCGCTAGAGGGTGAGGTTTATTGCCTGAGCCAGAGGGAGGCACAACAGCAGGCTAGCAGCGACAAGACGGGACTGTTTTTCGCTTACACAAATCAAGCCACGCTCAGATATTTGTTTGCCGACTTTGCCCAGGCTCGCCAAACCCTTCAACAAGCTAGACAGTATGAGGACGGAGGAATTGGATCGCCCGGTTTAGTTGTTTTCTATTTTTATGATTCATTGACTTGTTTAGCAGAATTCCAACAGGCTAGCGAGTCTGAACGGCGCGATCGTTTAAAGCGAGTGGCTGGCAACCAGAAAAAGATGAAACAATGGGCGCACTATGCCCCGATGAATAATCAACATAAGTGGTGCCTAATCGAAGCAGAACGCTACCGTATCTTGAACAAGCTAGCGCAGGGAATGGAATACTACGATCGCGCCATCTCCCTCGCCAAAGATAACGAATACCTGCAAGAAGAAGCCTTAGCCAACGAACTCGCCGCTAAATTCTACCTCGACTGGGGCAAAGAAAAAGTCGCTCAGGTTTATATGCAGCAAGCTTACTACTGCTACGCCCGCTGGAAAGCAAAAGCCAAAACCGATGACCTAGAAAAACGTTATCCCGATCTGCTGCGCCCCATCTTATTACAGGCAGCCCAACCCGTCTCTATTTTAGAAACTCTATCCACACTCACCAATCCCACCTACTCAATTCATTCGAGCATCTCCCACAGTACCTCAAGCACCTCCATCAACCAGGCTCTAGATTTTTCAACCCTGCTGCAAATCTCCCAAGTCATCTCCAGCACGATCGACCTCGATGAGTTGCTGCAAATTGTCACCCAAACCATGTTACAAAACTCTGGAGCCGATCGCTGTGCACTGATGCTCTGCCAAGATCGACAATGGCAAGTGCGGGCGATGGCTACCGGGGAACACATTAGCCTGCAAACGGAACCCCTAGAGAACAATCCCACCGTTCCCGTTAAATTCATCCAGTATGTCAAAAACACCCTAGCAGCAGTTGTCATCGATCGCCTCAAAACTGATCTGCCTGTGATTGACGATTATTTAGAGCACCACCAACCAGAGAGTTTGCTGGGTTTGCCAATTCTAAATCAGGGGAATCTGGTCGGCATTTTGTATCTAGAAAATCGGATAACCAGTGGGGTGTTTAGTCGCGATCGCCTCCTCGTGCTGAATTTTCTCTCTAGTCAAGCGGCGATCGCTCTGGAGAATGCCCGCCTCTATCACCAAGTGCAGCAGACTTTGAATGAACTTCAGCAAGCTCAGATGCAAATGATCCAAAGTGAAAAGATGTCAGCATTAGGTAATCTAGTGGCAGGGGTTGCCCATGAAATCAACAACCCCGTTGGTTTTATTGCCGGGAACCTTAATGAAGCTAATGCTGGAGTCCAAGATTTAATTGATTATTTGCAGCTATATCAAGAAAAGTTTCCTCAACCAGGAGCAGAATTGATTGAGAAAGCAGAGGAAATAGATTTAGATTATCTAGTAGAAGATTTACCCAAGATGTTGACCTCCATGAAAATAGGGTGCGAGCGCATCAAAAACATCAGCACCTCCCTCCGCACTTTCTCTCGCGCCGATACCGCCAATAAAGTTGAGGCCAATCTCCATGAAGGACTCGATAGCACTTTGATGATATTACGCCATCGCCTGAAAGCTAGCGAAAAGCATCCTGAAATTCAAATTATTAAAGAGTACGGCAAGATTCCCAAAGTCAAATGTTATTTGGGACAATTAAACCAGGTATTTATGAATTTGCTGGCGAATGCGATCGATGCCTTAGAAGACTCCAATCAAGGACGGAATTTTGCCGAGATTCAAGGCCATCCCAATCAAATCACTATTCGGACAAAAGTAGAAAGTGAAACTGTAAAAATTTCCATCGCCGATAACGGCAATGGAATGTCGGAAGAGGTGAAAAATAGGATTTTTGACCATCTATTTACCACTAAAGACGTGGGCCAAGGGACTGGGCTGGGACTGGCGATCGCGCGTCAAATTGTAGAAGAAAAACACGGCGGCAAACTGAGTTGTTTTTCTGCACCGGGAGAAGGAACCGAATTTGTCATTGAGATTTTAATTGATTAAAGATTAGTTGTCCGTTGTTAAGCGATATTATTGATCTCTCTCTTCTCTTCCTCTGCGTTCTCTGCGTCCTCTGCGGTTAAATCATTCCGATTCAACCGGAATTGATAGGACAACCGACAACTGACAACCAACAACTGATATCAAATCCGTTAGCATCAGAATAGTAAATTCCAGTTCACTGTTCACTGTCAACCGTCAACAGTGAACCGTCAACCGTCAACCGTCAACCGTCAACATCATTCCGGTGTAACCGGAAATGATATGACAACTGACTATTGCAGCGGCAAAAATACCGTCATCACCTCACCCTTTTGAGGCCGCTGGCGAATTACCAACTTCCCGCCAGCAGCCCGAAATAAATTCTTAGTCACACTCAAATTTAAACTCAAACTTCCCGTCTCCGGCTGCACCATCAACAAAGGCCCGATCGATCGCAAAGGACCATTCGCCTTAGCTGCAAAAGTCGATGCGCCATTACCTTCAGGTATGTGTTCCGATTCCAACTGCAACTTTAACTGATCGCCCGCCAATGTCACCTCCACCTGAATGCGACTCCCCGAGGGCAAAGTTCGAGTAAAATTCTCAATCAAATTAGTTAAAACCTGATCCAACATCGTCGGATCGCTGACTACCGCAGGCAATTTTTTCGGCACAATAACTTCCAAAGTGTGGTTGCGAACACTCGCCTGTTTTTGCCAGCGGGGAATGCTATTTTGCAGCACTTCACCGAGGGACATTGCTGTTAGCTGCACACCAGAATTTTTAGCTTGCGACATTTCCAATTCCACGGCGCGGAAAATTAAACTGAAGCGATCGATCTGAGCGGTACACTCAGCATCAATCATTTCCAAACGCTTGACCACTACGGCATCGAGTTTGGGTCGCTTCAGCAACAATCGAGTCAGCGTGCGAATAGTAGCCAAAGGAGTGCGGACTTCGTGGGCGATCGCCTGTAGCAATTCCACCTCTTTAGTAGCCAGAGGAATTGGAGATTTGCAGTTGATATCCGTAGCCGATAACTTTTGATGTCTCTGGTTCAAACCATCATCAATTCTTTCATCCTTTACCCGGCCTGCTTCCTCTTTCCCAAGCGGCAAATTATTCAACAGCAGGCGGCTGAACTGCATCACTGTTTGATAATTTGGAGCAACAGGCGAAAACTGCTGGAACAGCGCGTCTAATTTAGTAGAATTATTAGTTAATTGGCTAACTGGTAAATTGAAGCTGCCGTCAGAATTGGCAAGCAAACATTCGCTTTCAGTCACCCTGCGCCGCAAAACTTCCCACGCTTTCGCCACTACTTGCGGATCGAAAGAAAATAGAAAAGCCGGAATTCCTGCCGAATTTTCACCCAAAACCATCACCAGGCTAAAACTAGCAGTTAAAACCAAACAAAACTGCTCCTTGGCTAAGGGATCGCCACTTGCCAAAGCCAAAGCCGGGGCTGCCGCAGGCGCTGATGTTTGCACCTGGGCCGCCGGCAGTAAAGCTAAAGTTTGTCTAGCACGAAAAGACCACAAAGCAGCATCGTTGTCGGGAATACTGGTAAAAATCCAATTGGTAAAGCCCGAAGCCAAAGCTGGGTCAGTCAAAACGGAAGACGGGCCCGACAAAACTAATCCCTGACAGGAATTGGGCATTGTCGATCGACCAAATTGTCGATCGGCATCTGTTTTTTGTCCTGCTTTTTGCCGATCGAGCATTTGATTCAAAGCTGCGATCGCCCCGTACCATTCCTGTTCAGCTTTCAGCCGAGAAGCCCCACGGCTTGGAGGACACCGATGGCGGTTGTTTTCTCCCGCCAACTTAGCATCAAAGAGACTGAGGTCATTTTCTTGGCCTTCGGAGGCTAAAATTTCGCTTATTGTCGGTAAAAAGTAAGTATTCATAGTAGTTATAAACCCACCTTCACAGGCATGAAGGGTGAAGTATTTATGTATAGGAAAGTTCAGGAGTTAGGAGTCAAGCACCAGCACGATCGAAAAATCCCGCATAATTTCTTGCACCTTCCTCCTAACTCACAGGATATCCACATTTATCAACTAACGATATTGGCAGAACCGTACCAATAAGTCGCAATCTCCGCGCTTGGGGCGATATTTTGCACGATCGCCCTGACAAAAGTGCAAAATGAAGTAAGTTAAACACCGTGCTTTCCTTATGCCCACCTCGATCGCCGACTCGAAAAATCTGCTGTCAGACTTAATGGCACGCTACCGCCACCAAGTCGATTATCTGGCAATTCGACTGGAAGAAGCCGAAGGCACCGACATCCTGCTGCGGGGCGAAAAAATTGAAACCCTCAGCGAAGGAGTCTCAATTGGCGGCCAAGTCAGAGCTTGTCACAAAGGTGGCTGGGGCTTTGCAAGTTTTAACCGACTTTCCACCCTCGCCGAAAGAATCGAAGAAGCCATCGCCGCGGCCAAACTGATCGGCGAAGAAGAAACGATTCTCGCGCCTGTCCCCCCAGTACAAGACATTTGCTTGCTGCCGCTGACAGGAACAGACCCCCGTCTGGTTCCCCTAATTGACAAAAAGCAATTGTGCGATCGCTACGCGGCCATCCTCCGCAGCATTGACCCCCGCATCGCCACAATCTCCGTGCGCTACGGCGACAGCACCCAGCGGATGATCCTCGCAACCTCCGAAGGCACCATGCTCGAACAAGGTTGGGCAGACATGGAAATGCGGTTTGCCGCCACGGCCCGCAGCGGGGAAACCGTACAAACAGGCCGCGAAACCACTGGTTCCCGCAAAGCTTACGAAGACTTAACCGATCTCGATGTTCAAGTTCGCAGCGCCGCGCAGAGAGCCGTAGATTCCCTAGCCTTACCCCCCGTCCAAGGCAACACCTACACCGTCGTCATCGACCCAATTTTGACCGGATTATTCGTCCACGAAGCCTTCGGACACCTTTCCGAAGCCGACATGGCCTACGAAAATCCCGACATTTTGGAAATTATGACCCTCGGCCGCCAGTTCGGCCCCAAAAACTTGCAAATTTTCGACGGTGCAGCACCAGAGGGACACCGGGGCAGTTATTTCTACGACGATGAAGGCACTCCGGCGACTACGACTCAGTTAATTAAAGACGGCGCTTTAGTCGGGCGGCTGCACTCGCGCGAAACTGCGGGCAAATTGGGAGAAACGCCTACTGGCAATGCTCGCTGTTTGAATTATCATTATCCGCCGATCGTCCGCATGACGAATACTTGGATCGAACGGGGTAACACGCCAGTTGCTGACTTATTTTCTGGTATCAAAGAAGGAGTTTATGCGCGCAATTGGCAAGGCGGCATGACTAACGGCGAAATGTTTACTTTCAGTGCCGGCGAAGCTTGGATGATCCGCGACGGAAAACTAGACAATCCGGTGCGGGATGTTACTCTTTCTGGTAATGTTTTCAGCACTTTAGCTGATATTGAGGCGATCGGCGACGATTTCTACTGGGATGAATCCGGCGGCTGCGGCAAAGCAGGACAAAGCGGTTTGCCCGTCGGCTGCGGCGGCCCGAGTTTGCGGATTCGCGATGTCGTTGTTGGTGGCGAAGCTGCGGAAGAAGATTAAAGGTGTAAAAGTTTAAAAAATAAAGGTAAAGCGCCAGATGCCTACTCGCGCTTTACCTTTATTTTTTGAGTGCAACATTTCGCGCCCGTTTGTGGTGTCTGATATTTTGAGGATATTGGGCAAAAAAACCGGAATAGCCAAAAATTATGTCTGGAGTCGTCAAATACGGCTAAAAAATCGGTTTTTTGGTACGCAGTACGTAATTCCCCAATTAAGGGCTCGAAATCTTCAATTTTTCTCTTTTTCTCCCAATTTTATATTCTCCCATCATCCCCTTAATTCCCTGCAATTATCGCTTTTTTCGGCTTTATCTCCCGGCGCCTCGTGGTGGCGGCTCATCTTTACCGGTATCTGCGTCAAAGGTCGGAGTGCCAGCTAGAGTGGTTAAAATATCTGGAGTAGGGTTGTCTTGATCAAGAAAGGTCGATCGAGTTTCTAAGCTTTGAGCGTTAACTGCGGTGCCGCTCAGTAAAAGGCTTGACATCAGGATGGAAGAGTAAACGCGCATCATAAATTTTGGTGTTTGTATTTTCCCCCTCTTGATACGCAGTCTCTACTCTGCTATCAGGATAAAAAAAATAATTGTGACGAAATCATCCATTAGTAAGTGACGGGCCCTACAATTTTTTTTATTTGTGGTTAAAAGCTGGTGAAATCCATACTCTAGCTCGCTTGTTCGCTGGTAATTTCTAGTTCTCTGCTAGTGGCGGGCAACCAGCCGAATTCAAGACCATGTTCAAAAAAATAATGCTACTCTTCTATGCCCGTATTCCCAACCCTGCTAGTTATAAATCATTCCCAAATCTAAAATCTAAAATCTAAAATGGTATGCCCCCTGGAATCCTCTGGAAACGGTCTTCCAACAAGGAAACAAAAACCGCTAATTGTAAAGTTTTACTACTTTTATGATTAAGTTCATAATTTATTGATGTGAGGCGGCAACCCGGGGATTAAAGACACAACATGAGAGTACCGAGGCGCGCCCTCAGCACCTTACATATAAACATCTTGGTGAATGAGATTTCTTAAAGCGGGCAATGCCTAATTTTTTACATTAACTTCATAAATGGTTGCTATTGTATTTTTAAATAAATTGTGAAGCTCTTATTTTTTCTGATCTTTTCTGACTTTTCTGATTTTGCTTTGTGACAAGAGGGCTTACGCGCCACTCCGAAGGAGGAGTCGAAAGCGGTTGGGGAAAAAAGCCCGTTCACAAAATCGTGTAGTCAATCTTCAATCTCAACTCTCAAATCGAACTGGCCCGCAGAAAGTAAAAAAACCTGGTTTTAAAACTGATATCGCCGAGTCAATCTCAAGTATCAAATCTCAAAGCGACTGACTTGCACATCTACCTGCAGGAATAGCGCGTCGAGGGTTGACGAATTGTCCAAAATAACATCAGCTTGTTGACATTTTTGAGCTAGTGGCAACTGGGCGTTAATGCGGGCATTAGCTCGATCGTAACTCAAGCCGTCTCGTTGCATTAGTCGTTCTAACTGCACTTCGGGTGAACAGTACACCACCCAAATTTCGGTACACAAGTCAGTCATATTAGCTTCAAACAGCAGCGGCACTACCAAAACCAAAGTCAACGTGTCAGTCGGGGCGCAGAAACCGGGTTTTTTTTCAACAATACTTCGTTCTAGCTTTTGATGAGGGTGAAAAAACCCGGTTTCTTGAGTCTTTGTACCTAAATTCTGTGTGTGCTGGGATACCAAACTCGATGCAGCAATGCAGCTTTGAGTTTCCTCAACTAATCGGTGGCGCACGTAAGGGTGAATCTGTTGTTCCAACCACTGCCGCTCGTCTGCGTTACAAAAAATAATACTTCCCAACTCGGACCGATTTAAATTGCCGTCCGGGAGCAAAATACCCGCGCCGTATCGTTTTACAATAGAGTCAAGTATTGGCGAACCGGGGTTCACAGCTTCGCGCGCGTAAATATCGGCATCTAAAATCGGAAATCCACAGGCATCTGCCAGATAATTAGATATAGCGGTTTTACCGGTGGCGATGCCCCCAGTTAAACCAATCAGACGGACAATTCGATCGCTCATAATTTTATCTGTTGAAAATTCCTGTGTTTCGACACTTACTGTCAGTCTTTGCTATGTTGGTGACACAATCAAATTTAGACTTAAAATTTAAGATTTGCGATCGAGAGTTCGCGTTAGGAAGTGTCAGCATTGGGGTGCGATCGACTCTTTTTTACCTAAAATCTCAATTTTAAACTCGAATTAAGGTCTAGACCGAGGCAAACTTATGAATGCTCAACGTGCTGTGCGGTCGATTCTGGCAGCAATTCCCCTGGCTGGATTTTTGATATTAGATTTTTTCCCCAACCTGGTTTTCCTCAAAGAAAACAGCAACGGATGGGTACTCGTGGCAATTTATCCCCAATCTCAAATTGCTGCCGCACAATCTATTATTCCAGCCCCAGACGGCACCGGAACCGCTGTCAGCGCCCCAGGTACAGGGTCGCCTCCTCGCTACGACATTAAAGGCGGCACTACCTCCAGAGACGGAGCAAATTTGTTCCACAGTTTTACTCGGTTCAATCTGAATTCTGGCGAAACTGCCAATTTCATCTCAAACCCAACCGTTAAAAATATCCTCGGCCGCGTTGTCGGTGGCGACGCTTCCTTAATTAACGGTCTAATTCAAGTTAGCGGGGGCAATTCTAACTTGTTGCTGATGAATCCCGCAGGCATTATCTTTGGAGCAAATGCCAGACTCGATGTGTCGGGGTCTTTTTTTGCTACCACCGCTAGCGGTATCGGTTTTGACGACCGTTGGTTCAACAGTACAGGGGCGAACGACTACGCAGCCCTAGTCGGAACGCCGAATGCTTTTGTTTTTGGCTCACAGCCGGGGAGTATTGTCAATGCCGGTAACTTGGCTGTCGGCACGGGGCAAAATTTGACTTTGCTGGGCGGTACGGTCATCAGTACAGGGCAACTTTCCGCCCCGGGCGGTCAAATTACTGTGGCGGCTGTCCCGGGCGAAAATCTGGTGCGGTTGAGCCAAAACGGACTTTTGCTAAGTTTAGAAGTTTCTCCGGCTGCGGGAGTGTCGGGTTCGGCAGCTCTTCCCTTCTCTCCCCAAAGTTTACCTCGGCTGCTTTCGGGCCCCGGCGTGGCTAACGCTACGGGTATAACTACGAACGCTCAAGGTGAAGTCGTGCTCACAGGTGGTCAAACAGTGCCTGCAGGTGCTGGAACTGCGCTGTTATCGGGTGAGGCGAAGGTGTCTGCCAGGGGGGGCGCGGGAGGAACTGTCAACGTGTTGGGCGACAAGGTAGGGCTGTTTGGAGCGAAGATTGAGGCTTCGGGACCCGACGGCGGCGGCACGGTGCGGATCGGGGGAGATTACCGCGGCGAGGGAACTGTGCCGAATGCCAGGATGACTTACGTGGATGGCAAAAGCTCGATCGCTGCCAACGCAACTGAATCAGGCAACGGCGGCAGAGTTTTGGTCTGGGCTGACAACACAACAGCATTTTTGGGCAGCATCAGCGCCACTGGCGTTTCTACAACGGGAACCGCAGGTGTTGGCGGGTTTGTGGAAGTGTCGGGGAAGCAAAGATTGATTTTTAACGGTACTGTTGATACCTCTGGGACAAACGGTTTGGGGACTTTGCTGTTAGATCCAGACAATATCTTAATTACAGATTCCCTAAAAACTGCGGACGATGCGGCAATTATTGCCAACAATAATATTTTGGCAACAGGAACGCCACCTGGATCGGAAAAGAATTCTGAGCCTTCGCTGACAATTTCGGCTAGAGCTTTGGAAAGTATGTCGGCTACGTCAAATGTGGTTCTCGAAGCGCTCAATGATATTACAATTGCTGATTTGGCGGACAATCAGTTGAGCTTTCAAGCAACTACTGGTTCGGTAACATTGAGAGCAGATGCCGATCGCAGTGGCGCGGGTGTTTTTTCGATGAATTCTGGAGATACAATTAGCACGGCTGGCGGTGCGCTCGCCATTTCGGGAAGTCAAATTACTGCGGGCAATTTGTCGAGTAACGGCGGAAATATTAGTTTGATTAGTCCGGGTGTGACTGTTGCCAACAATATTTCTTCATCCAATCCCAGCAGCGGCAGCAGCGGGAATATTTTGCTTGAAGGCCTGAACGTAACGGCCCAAAAACTTGATGCCAGCGGTCGGGAAGCGACAGGAAATGTAACTGTGACGGCTCGGAATGTTCTGGGAGTGAGCTTCGTCGCAGGGGGGTCGGGAAACATTACTTTGACTGGTGATGAAATTAATTTTAAAGGCGACAAAAATTCAGTCAGGGGTACTGGCTTTTTGGTACTGCAACCTTGGAGTCCCGGTCAAAATATTGCCATCGGCGGTTCTGGAGATGTCGGCACTAATATTTATTTGAATCTGACGGCAAACGAACTCGGAAGTTTGGAAAATGGGTTTGCTGGAATTACGATCGGCCGCAGCAACGGTATCGGTTCAATTCTGATTGCCAACGATTTCACATTTTATGATCCGCTAATTATTCAATCGCCGGCGGGTTTGGGAACAATCACTACCACAAATTCCTTGACAGGGGCCGACAATGCCTCAATTACTCTCAAAGCTGACGGCAATATCAGAACTGGCAATATTTCTACTAACGGTGAGGAAATTCGCCTCGCCAGCACAAGGGGCAATGTCACAACTGCTCAGCTACGCACTGTTCCGGCCCGCACCATCAACTCTTCTGTCAATTCTTCCAAAGTGCCAGGCTCGGAGGCGGGAGATGTTAGCGTTACTGCAGAGGGCACGGTGACGGCAGGGGCGATCGACACCAGGGCCGCTCACGCAGGGAATGTGACGCTGACGGGCCTCAATGGAGTTACCGCAGGGGCGATCGAAGCTGGTGGCTCGAAAACACCGGGAAATATTACTTTAACCGGCAACGAAATTGACTTGACGGGTGGCAACAATTCGATCGCCAGCAACGGCAATCTTGTGCTGCAACCGGCTGATCCAAGTCAAAATATTATAATTCAAGGTTCTGGCGATACAGAAGCTTTGAAATTGACGGCTGCTGAATTGAACACTTTTCGGAATGGGTTTGCTTCGATCACGATCGGCCGTTCTGACGGTAGCGGTGTGATCTCGATTGCTTCTCCAACGCAAAATTCAACGCCGAATTCAACGCCAGTGGCGGTGACATTTCAAGATCCGACGACGATTCAATCGCCCAAGGGCTCCGGCGCGATCGTGGGAACGGGTGCGATCGTCGGAACTGATAACGCCATGATCGCTCTGATGGGCGGTACTGTAACCGTCGGAGACGTTACCTCGACAGCAGGGATTAACATCACTACCACTCAAGGCAACTTGAGCGCTGGTACGCTTTCATCTCGATCGGCTTCCGGGGCGGGCGATATCAACATCGACAGCGCCGCTGCGGTAGCAACCGGCAACATCGATGCTTTTGGTTCCAGAAGCGGGGGAGATATCTCGATTGCAGCGCCGGGTCGGATCGTTACAGGGGTGATCAACTCGAGTTCTCAGTCGGGAAGTGCCGGTTCGAGCAAGATTACCGGGCAGAAAGACGTTGAAGTTGTTTCGATCAAAGCTCGTGGCAATACGGGCGGCGATGTGGCAATCGAGGCTGGGGGAGCGTTTCGGGCTGCGGGAACTGGAACGGCTGCCGATCGCGCCGAGGTCAGCATTTCTACAGACGGGCTGGCTCGATCGGGTTCGCTGACGCTCTCTCAAAGCACTTGCCCGTCGGGAACCTGCACGGCGGCGACTGTTGGGACGGGAAACTGGAAGTCGAACACTGCCACCTCGTCAACTACTATCGGGCCGCTGGCGATCGTGTCGAGTCCGGCACCAACTACCACCGTGGAACTGAAAACTACCACAAATTCTCAACAAATTGTGACTCAGGTGAGTCTCGCCCCCGCAGCGTCTACGCCGAAGAGCAGTACCACAAATGTCTCGCCAGAACCTGCTGGTGCGTCTGTTGAGGCGGGTTCGAGCGAGACTGCGGCAGGCTCGGTATTGCTGTCGCAGTCGGTGTTAACAGACCATCAGGGTGTACCGGCGGCGACAGAAAACGGCAGCGGGGGGGCAACTGCACAGAAGCCTGCGAGTGGGGTGAGTACAGGAAGTATTGGGAATGTGAGGGTTCCTGAGATTTCTCGATCGAGTTCGATCGCGCAAATAAATCCGATCGACGCAGTGCAGCAAAGGGATATAACTCAGGGCCGGGAATTTGAACGTTACTTTGGGGGCAATCTCGGTCAAAAGTCAGTGACGCAGCAAAGTATTCGAGATACTCTCAGCAGCGTCAATCGGTTGACTGGGGTTAAACCCGCCATCCTTTACGTGTGGGCGAAAGAGAAACATTTAGAACTTGTGCTGTTATTGCCAGACGGCAAAAGTGTTTTTAAAAGCGTGCCTGCAAGCCGCGAAACAGTGCTGCAAGTTGCTAAAGAATTCACTAATGCTATCAGATCTCCCAGGAGATTGAATGCTGCTGACTACAAGCAACCTGCCGAGGAACTTTACCAGTGGTTAATTGCACCGCTGCAACCGGAATTGGAAGCTAACAAGATTGACACTTTGGTGTTTTCGATGGATGCCGGTTTGCGAACTTTGCCTTTGGCTGCTCTTTACGACGGCAAGCACTTTTTGGTAGAAAAGTACAGTTTGGGGCTGATTCCGAGTTTGAGTTTAACTGATACTCGCTATGCCGATGTTAAGGGTTCTGAAGTGTTAGCAATGGGTGCGTCGAATTTTCCTGCCAAATACGATCAAAATCCTTTGCCTGCGGTGCCGTTGGAAATATCGACAATTGTGGGCAAGATTTGGCCGGGTTCGTCTTTTCTCAACGAAGCTTTTACTTTGGCAAATTTGAAGGACAAGCGCAATCAATCGCAATACAAAATTATTCATTTAGCTACTCACGGCGATTTTCAGCCTGGGGGGGCGGAAAATTCTTACATTCAGTTTTGGGATACTAAGTTGCGGTTGAATCAGTTGGATCAGTTGAAGCTATCTAACCCGCAGGTGGAGTTGTTGGTTTTGAGTGCGTGTACTACGGCGGTGGGAGACGAACAAGCTGAGTTGGGGTTTGCGGGGTTGGCGGTGCACGCGGGGGTAAAATCGGCTTTGGCGAGTTTGTGGTATGTCAGCGATGTCGGTACTTTGGGGCTGATGACTGAGTTTTACCAGCAGTTGCGTACAGCGCCGATTAAGGCTGAGGCTTTGCGACAAGCGCAGTTGGCTATGTTGCGGGGTGAAGTGCGGTTGCAAGATGGTTATTTGGTACGATCGGGCAACAATCAAGCTCTGCCTTTACCGTCGGAGTTGGCCGCCAGGGGCGATCGAAATTTGTCGCATCCTTATTATTGGGCTGCTTTTACCATGATCGGTTCGCCGTGGTAATTCTGAAGGAACAGGGTGCGATCGCCCAAAAAACCGGGACAGAACAAGTCGCAAACTCAGAGGATGGGAATACCTAAAAAAGTGCGGTAACTCACACTAGAGATTGCGACTTCAACATCGAAAACGGGATAAAATGGAACAAGAAAAATTAAAAAAAAACTCGACTGCTAGCGCCATAAATACTGATCGTATACAAGTCTTTACTAACAACTTTTAGCCCCGATAAATTATGATAATTCAATCAAAAAGTTTCGATTACCCAACAACAATCGCTCTTGGTTATTAAGCCCTAACGATCGGCGGTGAGAATAAACTCATTGGGAGCCACGTTTTCTCGGTCTTCGTCGAGCATTCTTAACAAAATTTCATAATGCTTTAATGAGGGGTTAGAGGTAATAGAGGCAATCTTTTGGGAGTAGAGACAAAAACGATTGGTTTGTAACGCACGGCGGATGTTGGAAATCTACTGCCTCTCACCACATTGTCTAATTATATTAGTTCGCCATCGTCTAGACGATAAACATGAACACAGTTGCGACCTTTGTCTTTGGCAGCATAACAAGCTGCATCAGCCGCCCGCATAACCTCCATCAAATCTTGGCTGGCTTGGTTAATGGCAACAACTCCAATACTGACCCCGATGATAAAGGTTTTGCTATCCCAAATAAACCGAAACTGATGCACTAGGTCTTTGAGTTTTTCCGCAATCTGAGCTGCTTTAGAGAGAGGACATTTAGTAAGCAAAAGACCAAATTCATCACCTCCCAAGCGAGCTAGTATGTCATTAGCGCGGACTCCCTTTTGTAAAAGTGTAGTGATTTGGCGCAGTAGCTCATCGCCAGCACAATGACCTGCGGTATCGTTAACGACTTTGAACTTATCTAAATCTAAATAACAGAGAGCGTGCTGCTGATTGCTATCTTGAACAGAGGCGATCGCCTCAATTAGTAGCTGCTCAAATCCTCGACGGTTGATTAAACCCGTCAGAGCATCGTGACTGGCTTCCCAAGAGAGTTGACGAGCAAGATTGCGCGATTCGGTAACATCATGAAAGACGATTACTGCCCCGATAATTTGACCTTGGCGGTCTCGAATCGGTGCTGCTGAGTCCTCAATGGCATACTCCGTCCCATCGCGGGCAATGAGAATAGTATGGTTAGCTAAGCCCACAATGCGCTTCTCAAACAGAGCCTTGCCGATCGCATTCTCTACTGGCTTTCGCGTTACTTCATTGACAATTTCAAAGACTGTAGACAGGGGGAGTCCATGAGCCTCATAAGCCTTCCAGCCTGTCAGTTGCTCAGCGATAGGATTGAAAAATCGCACCTTACCTTGAGCATTGGTAGTAATAACTGCATCACCAATCGATTGGAGAGTCACTTGAGCGAGTTCTTTTTCGGCAAAGAGGGATGCTTCGAGACGTTGGCGTTCTTCCATTTCTCTCAAGAGACGTAAATTCTGCTCTTGGAGGCTTTGTTGCAACCGTCGGATGGTTAGGTGAGTTTCGACACGAGCTAATACTTCTTCGACTTGAAACGGCTTAGCAATATAATCTACCCCACCCACAGCAAGCCCCTCAACCTTATTAAAAGTTTCATTGAGAGCACTCAAAAAAATTATCGGAATGCCTGTGGTTTGCTCGTCAGATTTTAATTGTTTACAAACTTCATAGCCATCAATATCAGGCAATTTAATGTCAAGTAAGATTAGTTCCGTCGATGGCGATTGGGCGGCTCGGAGCGCCATTGCGCCTGTTGTGACACTGCGAACTTTATAACCATGTCTCTTCAAAGTACGGCCCAGAAGATGCAGGTTATCAGGGAGATCGTCAACAATTAAAATATTGCCTCGGTAGTTGGTAGCTGGATCGCTAACTATATCGCTAGTTGTATCGAGAATCCTACTGCTTTCCATAGTTTCTTGCCAGAGGACTATAAACCTATGAATAAGAGTATAGTTGAATTATTAGGTTATAAACTCACTTTACGCACAAAGAAGTCCTGCGATCGCAGAGTTCGAGGACTGGCACGGTGGCACAGCCCCTACAAAATCTGACTTGTTCAGGTAGGGATAATCCCTCCGTGATTGCCCTTCTTCGTTCCGCGTAACATCAGGACAACCTTTTTTCCCAAGCAGCCGGTTTATGGACAACCACATTTCTTACAGGGCAAGTCTACTCCTCATTGCGATCGGATGTCTCGTGCTGCTGGGTTGGTAATTTGACATCTCCCTACTCAAAAGTAGTTTTCCCGGTAAGACTTCGACGATGAAGCGGGCAATGGCAGAACTCAATCGCTAAGCACTTCAGCACTCATGAATAATGCAGGTTAGGTATGATTACACAATTTTTTGAGACGGGAGGATTCATTCCTCATGGTCACTGCTATCTCTGGCAAACAAATTTAGTAGGATTACATATTTTATCCGATGGTTTAATTGCTTTAGCTTACTACTCCATCCCCATCATGCTAATCTACTTTGTGCGACAGCGCCAAGATACTCCTTTTCAGAAAGTATTTTTGCTGTTTGGCGCCTTCATAATTGCCTGTGGTACAACTCATATCATGGAAATTTGGACACTTTGGTTTCCTACTTATTGGGTTGCTGGAGGACTTAAAGCTATTACTGCTCTGATTTCTATATATACTGCATCTGAGCTAGTGTTTTTAATTCCATCAGCCTTAGCTTTACCTAGTCCAGCTCAACTTATTGCGGCAAATCAAGCCTTAGAGAAGGAGATCAATGAGCGCAAGCGGGCTGAAACCGAACGCAAACAAATTGAGGTGGCATTAAGAAACAGTGAAGAGCAGTTTCGCAATGCGTTTGAAAATGCGTCTATTGGAATGGCGATCGTTTCACTTGATGGGCACTGGGTTAAAGTCAATCCTGCCTTATGTCAGATTCTTGGCTACTCCTCAGAAGAGTTGTTAGCGTTAACTTTCCAAGACATTACCCATCCCGACGATTTAGACCTGGATCTTAGTTATGTACATCAGCTATTAGCAGGAACAATTTCAAATTACCAAATGGAAAAACGGTATTTCCATAAACAAGGGCATAGAATTTGGATTCTTCTTGATGCCTCGCTAGTACAAGACGAACAGGGAAATCCACTGCATTTTATTGCTCAAATCCAAGACATTACCGCTCGAAAAGAAGCTCAAAAGACGCTAGAACTTCAGAGTGTTATTATGCATAACATGGCAGGTGGAGTGTGTTTAATTAAAGCGTCAGACCTCACGATCGTCTACACCAATCCCAAATTTGACTCTATGTTTGGCTACACAGATGGCGAACTCGCAGGTCAACCCGTTGGTGTCTTGAATTATGTCGATCAACAGCTAACACCAGACGCAAGCGTGCTAGATATTGTCACTGAAATTGATCAGAAGGGAGAAGCACAATATGAAGTATACAATAAGAAAAAAGATGGAACTCTCTTTTGGTGCAGAGTTCATACGTCTAGGTTTGACCATCCTGAATATGGAACCGTATATGTTGCGGTTCAGGAGGATGTGACAGAGCTGAAACAAGCTGAGCAAGCCTTGCGAGATACCACAAGTCGCCTCAACTTTCTCCTGAACTACAGCCCCGTCGTTATTTTTAGCTGTAAACCTGGTGGCAATTATGCAGCAACGTTCATCAGCGAAAATATCAAAGATGTATTGGGCTATGAAAGCAGGGCGTTTTTAGAAGATGGTGAATTTTGGGTGCATAACTTACACCCAGATGATGTAGAACGAGTGCTTAATGGCTTAGACAATCTATTCGTCAATGATTTTTATTTCCATGAATACCGTCTTCGTCGCTCTGATGGGGTTTATCGCTGGATACTCGGTCAACTCAGACTAATTCGAGATCGTGCAGGTAGACCAGTGGAAATGTTGGGATATTTAATAGACATTAGCGATCGCAAACAAGCCGAGTTGGAACTTCAGCAAGCTAAAGAAGCAGCAGAAACAGCAAACCGAGCCAAAAGTATGTTCCTGTCCAATATGAGCCACGAACTCCGTACTCCTCTCAATGCTATTTTGGGATTTACGCAATTGATGAGTTACGATCCAGTTCTGACTCCCGAACTGCAAAAAGATCTGGCGATCGTCAATCGAAACGGCACACATTTATTGGAATTGATTAACGACATTTTAGATTTATCTAAAATTGAGAGCGGACAGATGACACTCTATCTTTCTGACGTTGACCTAAAATCTTTGCTGATTTCTCTTGAAGAAATGTTGCAAATTAAAGCCCACTCGAAAGGATTGAAACTAATTGTCGAGCGAGATCCCAATCTTCCCCAATTTGTGCATATCGATGATAAAAAACTGTATCAAGTCTTAGTCAATCTGCTCGGTAATGCGATTAAGTTTACTAATCAAGGAAGCGTCACCTTACGAGTAAGATCAGAAGAGAGCGACCAAACGTTCTGTCGCCTATGTTTTGAAATTGAGGATACTGGAGTGGGAATTGCTCCAACAGAAGTTGACAGCTTATTTAAGGCGTTCGTGCAAGCTGAAGCTGGGAATAGATTGAATCAAGGTACTGGTCTAGGTCTAGCTATCAGCCAAAGATTTGCCCAACTCATGGGTAGTCAGATTCGGGTTCAAAGCACATTGAATCAGGGCAGCATTTTTTACTTTGAACTTGGGGTAAACTTACCTCAAGCAGTCTGCCTTGCCTCAGAATTGCCTAAACAAAGAGTGATTGGTATAGCTGCAGGACAACCAGCTTACCGCATCCTTGTTGTTGAAGATTTAGAGGAAAATCGTCGCTTATTGGTCAAACTCCTTACCTCAGTCGGTTTTGAGGTGCGCGAAGCAACACAGGGAGTTGAAGCACTCGAAATGTGGGAAAGTTGGTTCCCAGACGTGATTTGGATGGATCTACGAATGCCGATCATGGATGGCTACACAGCTACCCAACGCATTAGAGAACACCCTAAGGGACAAGAGACTGTGATTATTGCTTTAACTGCCAGTGTTTTTGAAGAAGATCGAGAGAAAGTTTTTATGGCTGGTTGTGACGAGTTTATGAGCAAGCCCTTTCAGGAAAGGCTCGTCTTTGACAAACTCGCTCAATACTTGGGAGTAGAGTACATCTACACAGTTGTAGGAAAAGATCCCCAAAAACTAGGTGTTTACACTTTATCTCCAGAAGATCTAGCCGTGATGTCCTCTGAGTGGTTAGAACAAATGTCTCAAGCTGCCTACTATGCTGATCCTGAAATCATGAACGAGCTAATCCAACAAATTCCCGCATCTCAATCAACCCTTTCCAGTGCGCTAATTGATTGTGTCAATAACTTTAACTATGACCAAATTGTGGCGTTAATTCGACCTCTGCTCCCGAATTCAGTTTAGTTAGCGAGTTTAAGGACAAAGAAGCTATAGTGCTCTAAAGAAGCTATAGTGCTCTAAGGAGTGGCTATATCTCCAATAAACCTCTCCCATAATTACCTCTCTTTACCAGCTTGGTTTGCTGCGGGTACATTAAAGGCTCCGCAGTCATAAACCAACGCTTAAATCTGGGTTTCAACGGTTCATCAATACAGCATATTCCATGTAGATGTAGATCGCGAGAAACCGGGTTTCGAGCAACAGAATCAGTAATGATGCGAGAACTGTAAAGAAACGTGGTTTCTGGGGTGTACTTTATAAACTTGGAATATGCGGTAAAACTCGCCGACAAATAACAGCGGAGAGACGATCGATAAACTGATGATTTTTTCCAGCATAGGCGGATACTCCAACAAGTGGAAGTAACCCGCTTTAATCTGATCTAGCTGTCGTTTCTGAAAGTCGGTGATTTCTGGCACCTCGTCTTGCCATTCTCTAAAAAATTAGTCGTCTGTGACAAGTTGCAGGTCAAAAAGCGTTTTTAATTCTTCTAATGTGACATTTTTAGCTTGAATTTTTTGAACCCT
Organism: Microcoleus sp. S13C4; assembly: GCF_036700865.1. Lineage (NCBI taxonomy): Bacteria > Bacillati > Cyanobacteriota > Cyanophyceae > Oscillatoriales > Microcoleaceae > Microcoleus > Microcoleus sp. S13C4. Next base: position 20,379 of record NZ_JAUBPS010000014.1, on the reverse strand, counting down.
AATTTGAATTTACTAATTCCCGATTTTTTGCAAATTTAGAACAAATCCCGGCAAAACATTTTCTCCTGAAATGGTGAGAGGAGATGTTAAGACTTCCACTTTTTGACCGAGGCGATAAATTTCAACTTCCCGTTTTTTGTGGTTAATCAACCAACCCAAACGGCAGCCATTTTGCATATATTCTTGCATTTTTTCCTGGGTCTTTGTCAATCTGTCACTCGCAGAAAGAAACTCGATTACAAAATCAGGACACAAGGGGATAAAATTGTCTTTTTGTTCGGGTGTCAAAGCTTCCCAGCGGGCTTTTTCTACCCACGAGACATCAGGAGAGCGATCGGCTTTATTGGGCAGAGTAAACCCTGTGGAGGAATCAAACACTTCTCCTAGTTCAGTTCGCTCGTTCCACGTCCAGATTTGAGCATTCGCTGTTGAGTTGCTTTTTCCCGTTTCTCCTCCGGTTGGGGGCATGACAATTAATTCTCCGTTGGCATTCCGTTCTAGTTTTAATTCCGGGTTTTCTTCACACAGTTGATAAAACTGTTCTGAAGTTAGTTTGATAATGGAATTGAGGTTTAAGGTGATAAGCTGTTCACCATTTAAATTTTCGATACTATCTAAGCCAGTAAAGGGTTTCAGCCTCTGCAACACCCAGTTTAAATGCTAAACAGCTTAGCAGTCATTGTTATTTACCTGCTGTTTGTAGGAACTTGATTAAGAATTAAAAATGGGATTAGTCATTTTTAATTCTTAATTTTTAACTTCTCATTCTACTGCAATTGTTTGATTCTGTTGAGCGCGTCTTGATAGGCGCTGGTTCTGCCGCCTTGTTTGTAAAGTTCTGCTGCTTTTTGAAAGTCGGCAATTGCTTTCGGTTGGTCTTTGTTGTCCAGGTAAGCTAAAGCTCGGTTATAGTAAGCGTCGGCAAAACCGGGATTGGCTTCGATCGCGCTCGTGTATGCTTGAATAGCGCTGGGTGCGCGCGTTGAATCGATGCTGGTGCTGGTGAGGAGAGTGCGGGCATTGCCGATGTTGAAGTACAATTCGGGAGTGTAATTGGGCTTAAAAGCGAGTGCTTTGTTGAAATCGGCGATCGCGTCCCAAGGATTGTTTTGATCTAACAGCGAAAGTCCTCGAAAATAATAAGCTTGGGCGTCTTGAGGATTAATGGTGGATACGGGGCCTTGAGTTGCGGGAGTATTGTCTACTTTCAACTCGGATTTGTTGATTCCCGCCGCCAGCAGCTTCGCGATAAATGTATTGATTGGAACTGCTGCGTTAAATCCGGTTTTAATCGGGGCGACTTCGCCGGAACTCGTTTGCGCGAAACCGAATTCCCCTTGTCCGTGCAAACCGATGACTCGGCCTTCGGAGTCAAAAACTGGGCCGCCACTCATGCCACTCCAAGTTACGGCTTGATACCGCAAGGTGTAACCTTCCGGGCGGTTGCCGGGGCGGCTGGTAACGAGTCCGGGAGAGAGTTCGGGTTCTCGTTCCGCGCCGAAAAGTCCGCCGGTAGCGGGATAGCCATAAACGAAGATTTGAGTGCCAATGACGGCTTGATCGGAATCTGCGATCGTGGCCACTGGATATTCTTCGGGGCTTTCAAATTTGACTACGGCTAAATCTGGGTCAGTTTCGGCGGTTTGCAAACGGGTGACTGCCGTTGCTTGATAGTTTTTGCCGATCGACGTGCGAACGGTGTATTTCACGTCTGCTTTTTCTACGACGTGATTGACTGTTAAAACTGTGTAAGTTTTGCCTTTTTTGGCAATAATTACCCCAGAACCGTCTCCTATGGAACTGTTAATTTGTACTGTCAGCGGCCCGGCAATGCTGGCGACTTCTTGGGGGGTTTTGGCGATCGCGGGTTGGCTGATGACTATGGTTAAGGCTGCGGTAGTTCCTGCTAGCAGGGTGGTTAAGGTGTCGTAACGAGAAAAATTTATATTCATGGCTATTGCTAATTTGTAGTTGGGTAGCGGGATTTGCGGGAAAAAGGGCGATCGGCGATTTGTGCTTTTTTGTGTTTAGTTTTCTTACTGGCTTGACGCAAAGGATCTAGGCTTTGTTCTTTAGTGATAATTTTACTCGCTTTTTTGTTCCGCGATTCGCTATTTCAAGGTAGGGTGAGTACGCCGCAGCTTACTTAATCTCAATGAAGGCTGCCCAACTTACTTATTAAAACTCAAAAATACATGGCTCGAACTCGGTGGTTAGTTCTTCCTTAGTCATGGTTCCCCGTGTGACTCGCATGACTAAATCATATACTTCATCGTCCGTCAAATTCAGAGTGTAACCATTTAAACGCAAAAATGTATCTGTCACCGCAAAAGCCGTTCGTTTATTGCCGTCAATAAAGAGATGATTCATCGCTATGTGATAGAGAGAGGCGGCAGCTTATTCGCTAATTCTTGGATGCAAAAATTGGCCGCCAAAAGTTGCTTGCGGTTGAGCCAAAGCCGACTCTAACAAACCTTCGTTTCTGACGCCTGGAGTGCCACCAAATATCTCTATCTGTCTGGCGTGGATACTTAAAACCCTACTTTTGCTGACAAAATTAGGAGTTGGTAAGGCGACGGTAAACCTCCTTTCTTTCGCGTTCTGAATCTAGATATGCCTGCCATGCTTTGGCTTCTAGTTTTTTTTTCTTGTTCAGTTTTTAAGGAACGGACAAATTCAAGCACTTTCAGCAGCACGGGTTCTGGTACTTGGTCTAGTTCTTGAAGAAGTTGGTCTTTTGCGGTCACGTTTCTTTCCTCCTAATGATCGTAGAACTATTTTACAACCTCGCTTGTGTCCATTGGACGATCGCCTCAGTCAATCCGTCTAACGTGTATTCTTTGGCTTCTACGTCTAACTTACCCAATAAATTATGGCAGCTTTTGGAAGTTTCAGGGCCGATGGATGCGATACAAACGCTTTCCAACCAATCCTTAGACAAGGATAATTCAGGGGTTTTTTCTAGGAGGTTACAAAAGTTATGGACGGTTTTGGAACTGGCAAATGTTATGATATTTATAGCTTGATTTTGTAGTGCGGATAGGGCGATTGGATCGATAGTTTCGGGACAGCAAGATTGGTAAGCTGGTACTTCTATTACTTGCGCTCCTTTGGCGGTAAATTCTTTAACTAAAACTTCTCTGCCGCCGCTTTCTACTCTGGGAAATAGAATCTTGCAGTTTTGCAAGTTGTCGGGGAAGTTCTCGACTAGAGAATCGGCGACAAAGTTGGGGGGAATAAAGTCGGGTTGTAGAGAGTGCGATCGCAAACTTTCTGCTGTTTTTTTCCCGACTACTGCAATTTTAATACCAAACAAACTCCGGGCGTCTTTGCCTTTTGCTTGTAATCGTTGAAAAAAGCAGTCTACAGCGTTGTGGGAAGTGAGAATTAACCAGTGAAAGCTTGACAATTGTGCGATCGCACTGTCTAATGGTTCCCAAGTGGACGGCGGCCCAATTACCAAGGCGGGCATTTCGATAACGCGGGCTCCTTGTTGCTGGAGTCGATCGCTAAATTCAGCAGACTGAGAAACCGATCGCGTGACTAAAATGGTTTTTCCTGCTAGTGGCAATTTGCTGTTATTAGTGGTGACTGGTGTATCGATCATATTTGTGGTTTCTGGCTGGATTAAATATTCGCGCAATCTAACTACTTCCCCAATTACGATCACGCAAGGCGATAGAGATTGACCTGCTGTTTGCTGTACAATGTTAGAGAGAGTACCGACCCAAATTTGCTGTTCGGGGCGACCGCAATCTCGGATAATGGCGATCGGAGTTTCGGTCGATCGTCCGTGCTTTTGTAATTGCCAAATGATCTCGCTTAAATTGCGCCCTCCCATCAATATTACCAAAGTTTCTATCTGCACTAAAGCTTCCCATTCAAGAGCATCCGGTTCGTGGGCGCTCATCACTGCAAAACAGCGACTCATTACAGGATCGGTGAGGGGAATTCCTGCTAGTAAAGGTGCGGCTAATGCTGATGAAATTCCGGGTATTACTTCAAACTCGCAGCCCGCTGTAATTAATGCTTGAATTTCCGAACTAGAGCGACCAAAAATAAATGGATCGCCGCTTTTTAAGCGTACTACTTGTTTGCCTAAATTGCAATGTTCTACCAGCAAACGGTTAATTTCTTGCTGCTGGGTGGAAGGTTTGCCGCCGCGTTTCCCGACTTCGATTTTCCGACAAGTTGCTGGGATTAATTCGAGTTGCGGGATGTCGATGAGAGCATCGTAGATTAAGACTTCGGCTTGGCATAGCAGTTTGTGCGATCGCACTGTCATCAAGTTACAATCTCCGGGCCCCGCACCGACTAAATAAACTTTCCCTTTTTGGTTTTTCACAATTCCTCCTCGATAGTATAGTTTTATGAATATTGCTAGCCTATAGTAAGGTACGCATGGTGTACCCTACACTATAGTAAGGCGTGCATGGCGCACCCTACGGTATACTCAGCAGTTTGATTGTATAATAAAAGCTATTTATGCAGATTATCATCATCACGGCCGCCGATGCAAATTACTTTGAATTGGTGCGAGGCACTATTTTATCGGTGCGGGAAAAACCAGAGGGTGAAAATGTGGCGATCGGCTTTTTCGATCTCGGCTGCACTCCCCAACAGTTGCAGTGGCTGGAAACACAAGTTAATATCATTCAAAAGCCCGATTGGGACTTTGACTTTCCTGGCAGAAATGAAGCTCCCGAACATTTAAAAGGATTGTTAGTTAGACCTTATTTGCGAAAATACTTTCCCAATTTTGATATATACCTCTGGATTGATGCGGATGCTTGGGTGCAAGACTGGAGAGCAATTAATTTGTTGGTTGAAGGAGCATCGCGCCGGGGACTGGCAATTATTCCCGAAGTTCACAGGGCGAGCTTGCAGCAGTACGGGCAACTTCCTCAGTTTTGGCAGTGGGTTTATCAACAATATGAAGCTAACTTTGGTGAAGAAATCGCTAATAAATTCTACAGTTATCCGATATTAAATGCCGGAGTTTTCGCCCTCCGAAAAGATGCTCTGCACTGGGAAATATGGGCTGAGAAACTCAATCAAGGATTGCAAAGATCCGGCTGTGTCATGACCGATCAATTTGCCCTCAACCTCGCTGTTTACAGTGGCGAATTGTTCAATCTGACTGAAATGCTCCCAGCTTGGTGCAATTGGATATTCAACGGTTTTCCGGTTTGGGACAAGCAGCGAGGCTGTTTTGTGGAGCCGTACTTGCCGCAGGAGGCGATCGGCATTTTGCATTTAGCTGGCCGCCAGCAGTTTGACCGAGTACAATTGATGGCAACTGACGGCGATATACTGGAAATTAGCGTCCGTTATCAACCTAAAAAACAGGAAGCAATACAAATAATTCAAAAACTAAAAATGACTTACCAACAACCTGAACTTAGCCAAAATAATTTATTACAACCAGGAGATTATGTTTCCCCTGGGTTCCAAATAATTATACCTGACTCCTATTTTCCCAATATGATTATTGCCGACGCAAATGCGAGTAACTGGCCTTATTTGCGCCGAGAAATTCCGCATAATTGGTATGCAGACAAGCGCTATCCATTCATCGGCTTTTTGAATCGCGACGAAGCACATATTCTTTACAATACAGCCCTGCAATTCAAAGGTAAAAAAGCCTTAGAAATAGGCTGCTGGCTAGGGTGGTCTGCCTGTCACTTAGCCCTCGCAGGAGTTGAGTTAGATGTCGTCGATCCGCTGTTAGAAAGAGAAGATATCAGACAAAGCGTAATCGATTCAATTCAAGGTGCTCTAAATGCGTCGGGCGTTCAAACATCAGTCGAGCTAATACCCGGCTATAGCCCCCAAAGAGTAGAAGAATTTTCCGCTCAATTCAACCGCAAATGGTCGTTAATTTTTATTGACGGAGAACACGGAGGTGATGGGCCGTTAAATGATGCCATTGCGTGTGAAAAATTGGCTGAGGAAGATGCAATAATTTTATTTCACGATTTAACCGCTCCAGATGTTGGTAAAGGTTTAGATTACTTGAAGCAAAGGGGATGGCAAACAGTAGTATATCAAACAATGCAAATTATGGGAGCTGCTTGGCGGGGCAATGTCGAGCCAGTAAAACATCAACCAGACCCCAATATTTCCTGGGAGTTGCCAGCACATTTGCACGGTTACAATATTAGCACTTTAGCGACAATTAATCCTCAAACCGCCAGCCAAACCCATCAAAACCAACAGTCATCTTATACAAGAGATTTTTACCAATTAATCGGAGAAGGAACTCGCACTTCGGCTAGAGAAATTATTCCCCTGCTGTTAGACTTGCTGCAACCCATTTTACCTAAAAGTGTGGTAGATGTGGGCTGCGGTACGGGAAGTTGGTTAGCTGCGTTTCATAAGTTGGGAATTGCTGATTGTTTGGGAATAGATGGCGATTATGTCGATCGCACTATTTTGCAAATTCCTTTAAATCAGTTCCAATCCGCCGATTTAAAGCAACCGCTGCAAATAAACAGAAAGTTTGACTTAGCAATTTCTCTAGAAGTTGCCGAACATTTGCCGACTACCTGTGCCGAAAACTTTGTTAATTCTCTCACTCAACTAGCACCGGTGATTCTTTTTTCTGCTGCGATACCATTTCAAGGAGGCGTCGAACACGTTAACGAACAGTGGCCACAATATTGGGTGTATTACTTTCAGAAAAACGGCTATGCAGTTATTGACTGCTTGAGAAAAAAAATATGGAACAATGACAAAGTAGAGCCTTGGTACGCTCAGAATATCGTGATTTTTGTTAAACAAGAATACTTGTCGAGATATCCGAGGTTAGTAAATGAATATCAAAATACCGATCTGAATCAATTAGCCATCGTCCATCCCAAAATTTATTTTTACAGCTTGCAAGCTGCTAGAAATTCGGCACATAATTTACAATCAGAAAGTGTCAAACAAGTTTCAGCCTCGCCACAATTGGCAGATCGACCTTTGGTATCTGTGATTATTCCCTGCTACAATCAATCTCATTTTTTGGTGGAAGCAGTAACTAGCGTCATTAACCAAACTTACAAAAATTGGGAAATTATCATTGTCAATGATGGCAGCTTAGATACTACTAGCACAGCAGCCAAAAATTTGATAGCAGCAAATCCCCAGCATCAAATTAGGCTAATAGAACAAGCTAATCAAGGGATATCAATGGCTAGAAATACTGGCATATCGGCAGCAAACGGCGAATACATAATGCCCTTAGATGCCGATGATATTTTAGCTCCAAATGCCTTGATTTGTCTTTTAGAAATATGTCTAAAATCCAAAGTACCTTGCATAGCATTTGGTTCTTATCAACTTTTTGGTGGCAATAAAAATCACACAATACCCAGTTATGATTTATATTCACCAAACAAGATCAAACAATCTAATATGATTTGCACGTCTTCATTGTATCACAAATCAGTTTGAAATTTGGTCAAGGGTTACAAAGCAGAGATGAAAGAAGGTTATGAGGATTGGGAATTTTGGGTTAATTGTCACAAACATAGCATTCCTTTTTTGGGAACGAGAGAAATAGTTCTTAATTATCGCCAGAATCATGGTTCTAGGAATGAAAATGCTCAAAGTTACCATGATAAATTGGTAGCACAAATTGTTTCTTACAATCCAGAACTATACGATATTGAAAGTGTAAACAGTGCTAACAAACTATTGAAATTAATCGCAAATTAATCTTTTTTATAATGACTAAAGTCTTTTCTAAGAACAATTTTCCAAAAGTTTGTAGTCAGCACTTTAGTGTTATCTACATATCGGCAATCACCTCCAAAAAACGCTTAACCTGTTTTTCCCAAGTCCAATCGAGCATAAATTTAGCCGCAGCTAAACCGCGACGTTTTGATTCTTCGCGATTAGTATAAACTTGTTCCAAAGCCTCAACAACTTCTGCAACCTCAGACTCTCCCCAACCTTCTACACCGGGAAAAAGAGCAGTAGGTTTAACTCGTCCTTGACTCCATAAAGGATAGCAAATGTGGCTGTAAATTAAGTCTAAATGACCAGTATTTGCTGATAAAATAGTTGGAATTCCGCAGGCCATACTTTCCATGGCCACTAAATTAGTACCGCCTTCGCAGCGGTTGGTAAAAACAGCGCAGTCGGCTTCTCGCAAAATTTGTCCGGCGAGGTGATTGGGAATTAAGCCGATATCTATAAAAGAGTCAATCGGCAAACCGTTAGCCACTAACCATTGGGAAATTGCTAAACTTCCGTCGCGGTTGATATTGGGAAGTCCCGCAACGTTTCCGGTTTGTTCGATTCCTAACATATACTGAGGCCAAAAATTGTGCCATGTTGTTAGTAACAAAGCCTCTGGATGTTTGGCGCGAAATCGTTTGAAAGCGGCAATTACAATATCTTGACCTTTGCGATATTCCAGTTTGCCGCCGGAGAAAATGACGAAGCGATCGCCAAATAGATTAGATTTGGGTGCCGGATGGAAAATTGTTGGGTCAATTCCTTGATTTACCATCGCCACATTAGTCAAGCCGTGGCTTCTCAAAACATCGGCATTCCAGTTGGAACCGGCGACAATCACGCTATATTTTTTGGCTGTTTCTAGTGCTTCTGCTGTGATTCGTGTGTCTTCAAAAAATATGACTCCTATTTGACAACCGCTGGTAATTTGATTGTCAACTCCAGACGATGCTAAATTATTCCCCAAAGCGTAAAGTACGGGAAAATTACAACTGATTTGTTTGTCGGAATTTGCTGCTACTAATTCCTGAAAACTTTTTTGCTTTTCTATTACAGGTAATAACAGCGATTTATGCAGCGGATTGAGCGATTCTGAGGTGATTGAGGGCGGTGCTAAAAGTGCAACTTCCCAGGCGGGATTTTGCAGCAGTTGTAGTGCTAAATTCATGCCGTAAATTCCCCAGCCACTGGTGATGCTGACCGGCCAACTAATGCCGATTCCTGTAATTTGCGGGGGTATTTGTGGGGGGGAGTTTCGAGGCGGATCATAAGAATCTGTGTTACCAGGCTGAGCCTGGGAACGAGTAGAGATTAAGTGTTCTAAGGCTGCTTTTATACGATCGCACACTCCATCCCAGTCACCCGCTTTTTGCTGCCTAAACAACCGTGCAGTGGGATACCAAGGGCTATCTTCGCGATCGAGCATCCAGCGCCAATCGGGAACAAAAGACAGCAAAATCCAGACTGGTTTGCCCAAAGCACCGGCCAAATGCGCCACAGAAGTATCTACGCAAATTACTAAATCGAGTTGCGAAATAATGGCTGCGGTGTCAGCAAAATCAACGCAATGTTCGCTCAAATCTTCAATTTGCTGTTGATTTAATAAAGTAATATCGCCCGCTGACAAATCTTTCTGAAGACTGTAAAAACTCACTCCCGGAACATCTACAAATTTCAGAAAATCGCTCAATTTACACGATCGCCGATGATTGTGGCGGTGCAGCGCCCCGCCCGCCCACACAATACCTACTTTTAGTTTATTGTTCGGCTCTAGGGAATATTTAAAATCCTGTGGCGGAGCTAAATAAGGAATATTCGCTGGTATATTTTCCAAAGTTGTTCCCAGAATTCGCGGCAAACTTAGCAGCGGGGCTTGCACTTGAAAATCTACCAAATCGCTCGGTCTGACTCCTACTCGATCGACTCCTGCAATTCCTTCAAATAAACGCTTCAGCAAGACATGACAAGCAACAATAACTTTGCCACCTTTTTGCTTGACTAAAGGTGCGTAGCGGATAAATTGTATCGTATCGCCAAAACCTTGTTCAGGGTGCAATAAAATTGTTTTTCCCTGCAAATCAGAGCCGTCCCAAAGTGGTTGATCAAAAGAGCGCTGATCCAATTGTTGAGTTTCCCAGCGCGATTCGTACTCTGCAAAACCAGCATCAAAATTCCCAGTTAAAAGCAAAGCTAATGCTAGTCTCAAGCGCCAATTAGGGTAGTTGGGACGTAGTTGAATTGCTTTATTGTAGAAGTCGATCGCCTCTACGACTTGTCCCTGCTCTTCGAGGGCAGAACCCAAATATAAGTTAGTTTCAGGCTGGTTGGGATTGATTTTTAGCGATTTTTGGTAGTGAGCAATAGCCGAGGCTATTTGCCCGTTTTCCTGTTTGATATCACCTAAACAACTGTGGGCTTCGGCGTGGCTGGGTGAGGCAGCAATTACTTGTTCGTAACGAGCGGCAGCGTCTGCTTTTTTACCTTGTTTTTGTAAAGCAGTGGCTATGTGAAATTGTACCTGTGCGGGCGATAAGGAAAATCGAGGCGAAGCCTGGGGATATCCGTTACCAGGCACAGCCTGGGAACGAGTATAAATTAGGTGTTTTAACGCTGTTTTTACGCGAGAGAACACTCCCACCCAATCACCCGGTGTTTGCTGCCGAAACAGCCGCGCCGTCGGATACCAAGGGCTGTCCTCGCGTTCCAACATCCACCGCCAATCCGGCATAAAACACAGCAAAATCCATACGGGTTTACCCAAGGCACCGGCTAAGTGCGCGACAGCAGTATCAACAGAAATTACTAAATCTAGTTGCGATATCACCGCCGCAGTATCGGCAAAATCGTTCAAATTGTCGCTCAAATCTATCACGGGAATTTGAGTTAACAAACTACGATTGTCAGGCGACATTTCTTTCTGAAGACTGTAAAAAGTTACACCGGGAATATCTAACAATGTCAGGAAATAGCTTAAATCGCTCGATCGCTGAAAATCCTTCAAATGTTCCGCACTTCCCGCCCACGCAATTCCAATTTTGAAATTGCAATCGAAATTTAGGGAAAACTGCCAATTCTGCGGCGCATCTAAATAAGGAACATTTGCCGGTATATTTTCTAAATTTGTTCCCAGAACATACGGTAAACTCATCAGCGGTGCTTGCACTTGGAAATCGGGCAATTCATCCATCCTAACCGCCACTTGTTGGATGCCAGGAATCTGCTTAAATAAACGCTTCAGTTCTTGATAGCAAGAAATGATTACTTTGCCGCCTTTTTGCTGTACAATTGCCGCGTATCGCACAAATTGAATGGCATCGCCCAAACCTTGTTCGGATCGGAGTAAAATAGTTTGTCCGTTCAAATCGGAACCGTCCCAAACTGGTTGATCAAAATTCAACCGTGGTATTTTTTTCGCCTGTTCTGTTTGCCAGCGCCACTCGTACTCTGCTAAACCGCGTGGTAAGTCTCCAGTCAACAGCAAGACTAAGCTTAAATTGAAGTGAGCTTTAACACATTCTGCATCAATTTCAAGAACCTTATTGTAACAAAAAATTGCTCTATTTACCTTTCCTAATTGTTCCTTTGCACTTGCTAAATTAGTGAGTGCTTCTATATAATTCGGATTCAAAGATATTGCTCGTTCCAAGCTACAAATTGCCTGTTCTATTTTGCCAGCCCCCAAGCATAACGTTCCGAGGTGATAGTGTCCTTTAGGATTGTTCGGTTCTGCTTCAATTGCACGCTCGTAAAGCCGTTCAGCCTCAGCTAGCTGACTTTTTGCTTGCATCGCCACACCCAAATTTACCAGCGCTGGCACGTAATTGGAATTGACAGAAAGTGCTTGATGAAAACACGCGATCGCAGTCGGCAACTCGCCCTGCTGCTGGAGTGCCGCGCCGAGATTATTGAGAGCTTTGACGTAAATCGGATTCAGAGCGATCGCCTTTTGAAAACAAGATACAGCCGCCGCTATATTGCCTTGATCTTGCAGCAAAATACCCAAGTTATTCTGCGCTTGAGCGCAGTTAGGGTCGATTTCGATCGCGCGCTGATAATAGGTGGCAGCTTCGGCTAAATCGCCTGTTTGGTGCAACGTCACTGCCAAATTAGTGGCGGCCTCTATCGAATTGGGCTGCAAAACTAAAGCATTTTTAAAATAAGCGATCGCATCGGAAAATCTTCCTTGCGACTTGAGAATATTTCCCTGATTGAACTGTTTTTGATATAATTGAATGTTGGTCTGAGTTTCTATTGGCGGTAGAGCTTCTTGATGCTGACAAATTCTTTCTCTCAGCGCCAAAGCAGCTTCTTCTAAAACTCCTTCCCAATCTCCCGCCGTTGACTGGCGAAACAGCCGCGCCGTGGGATACCAAGGACTATCTTCGCGTTGCAACATCCACCGCCAATCTGGCACAAAACACAGCAAAATCCACACTGCTTTGCCCAAAGCACCAGCCAAGTGTGCCACACAAGTATCTACAGAAATCACTAAATCCAGAGCCGAGATTGCCGCCGCAGTATCCGCCAAGTCGTGCAAATAAGAGCTTAAATCTGTTACGGGCATTTGCTCTAACAAAGCGCGCTCGTCTGCTGTCATTTCCTTTTGCAAACTGTAAAAATCTGCTCCGGGAATATCTAACACTTTGGTCAATAAATTCAGGGGTAACGATCGCACATTATTGTGGGAATTTTTAGGATTTCCTGACCAAACAATTCCCACTTTCAAATTAGGAGTTTGACTGAGAGTAAATTCCCAACCGGGCGGCGGAGCTAAATAAGGAACTTTGGCCGGTATAGTTTCTAAAGTTGTTCCCAGAAGGTGAGGCAAACTCATGAGTGGCGCACGCACTTGAAAATCCGGCGCATCCTCTGGATGAACTATTAACGCATCGATTCCCGAAACTTGTGCAAACAAGCGCTGCAATTGCGGCAAACACCAAACAATTACCCTACCGCCTTTTTGTTTGACTAAATCTGCGTAGCGGATAAACTGAATTCCATCGCCTAAACCCTGTTCCGGGCAAAGCAAAATAGTTTTTCCCTCCAAATCTTTACCATCCCAAAGTGGCTGAATAAAGTTGTGGTGCCGGAACTGTTTTTCTTTAACTAGGAGTCGCCATTCGTATTCGCAAAAACCGCGCTGGAAGTCTCCCGCCAGCAGCAACGCTAAACCTAAATTTAGGTGAGATTCGGGATTCCCGACATTGAATTTAACTGCTTGGCTGTAGCAGGTGACAGCATCTACAAATTGTCCGCGATCGTGCAAAGCACTTGCCAAACTGGTGAGGGGATTGATATAACTGGGTTTGAGTTCGATCGCCCGACGGTAACAATCGATCGCCTCTGCCATATTTCCCGCTTCCTCAAAAGCTTTGCCGAGATTGTTCAAAGCTTGTGGAAAGTCTGGTTTCAGGCTCAAAGCTTGCTGATAGCAGACGATCGCATCTTCAATTTTGCCCTGTTTGTGCAGGACAATCCCCAGATTGCAGTGAGCCTGTGCACTGGCGGGCAATGCCTGAATCGCTTGCTGGCAAACAGCTAAAGCTAAATCCTCATCCAACTTATCTGGGCTAGACAGCGAAGTCCCGAAAGCGAGATCAGTTTCTGCCCAATCCGGTTGCAGCGCCAGAGCTCGATCGTAGTATGCGATCGCATCGGCAATTTGGCCCTGCCGCATCCAGGCGTATGCTAAATGGTGCAGGGCGTCCACATAATTTGGCTCGATTGCGATCGCCCGTTCGTAATTCGCGATCGCTTTCCCTTCCTCCCCTTGTTCCTCCAAAGCAATTCCCAAATTCAAATAAGCCACCGCGCAATTAGGATTGATTTGAATAGCTTGCTCGTAGCACCTTACAGCCTCCGCTACATCCCCTTGCTCTTCCCGCAACAGGCCCAAATTAATCAGCGCTTCCGCGCAATTCGGGTTCAAAGAAAGCGCCCGCTCATATTGTGCGATCGCCTCTTCAGTTTTCCCTGCTTCCGCCAGCGCGCTGCCCAAATTGCTCGCAGTTTCCGCCAAATTCCCGTCAATTGCTAGCGCTTGTCGGTAGTGCGCGATCGCCTCTGTTAGCTGGCCGGTTTGCTGTTTGACAACGCCTAAATTGCTGTGCGCGGCTGCGTAATTAGGATTGATCGCGATCGCTCGCTCATAACATTCGATCGCACCCCCAAAATCGACCTGCTGCTGCAAATCCACGCCCAACCGAAACTCTGCATCCGCCGCATCCGACGGCACAAATGCAGCAGCAACCGCGCCTAGAGATCCCGCCACCCGATCGAAAACGTCCTCCCAGTCGCCCCGCTGATGCTGACGAAACAGCCTTGCGCTTGGATACCAAGGACTATCTTCACGCTCCAGCAGCCACCGCCAATCCGGCGAAAACGCCAGCAAAATCCACACTGGTTTGCCCAAAGCGCCCGCCAAATGGGCGACAGCGGTATCGACACTAATGACTAAATCCAGTTTGGCGATCGCAGCAGCAGTATCGGCCAAATCGCCAAAATGCGGGCTCAAATCTACGATCGACGTTTGATTCAACAGCCCGCGATCGGGCTCGGAAACCTCTTTCTGCAAGCTATAAAAACTTACCCCCGAAACGTCCAAAAGTCGCAGAAACTGGCTTAAACTGCACGAACGCTGCTTGTTTTTGCGGTGTTTTGGATTCCCCGCCCAGACAATGCCAACTTTCAAAGTCCGATCGGGCAAAAGTGCAAATTCAGCACCCGCCGGCGGAGATAAATAAGCAGTATTTGCCGGTATTGTTTCCAGCTTTGTACCAAGAATATAGGGCAAACTCAACATCGGCGCTTGCACGTCAAATTCCGGCAGTGCCTCGCCTTTAACTATTAGCAAATCAATGCCGTCAACCGTTGCAAACAAACGGTGCAATTGCGGGTAACAGCCAACAATGACCCTACCGCCTTTATTTTTGACGATCGCAGCGTAGCGAATAAACTGAAGCGAATCGCCTAAACCTTGTTCGGCGTGCAGCAAAATAGTCTTTCCCTCCAAATCAGAACCGTCCCATAGCGGTCGATATTCTCTCGCCGGAACACTATTATCCGAACCCGCCAAAAAACAGGAATGACCAGTGTGAAATTCTTTAATTTGCCAGCGCCACTCGTATTCAGCGAGACCATTTTCCAAATCTCCCACCAACAGCAAAGCCAAGGATAAATTTAGGTGAGCGCTAGCGTGATTTGGACTTAAATGAATCGCTCGTCTGTAGCAGACGATCGCATCTTCTACTGCGCCTTTTTCCAGAAACGTCCTGCCTAAATTGTTGATAGCTTCCACAAAATCCGGCAGCAATTCTAGAGCTTTGTGATAATACTCCAGCGCCTCTTCTAAATTGTCCTGTTCTTGCAACACTGTTGCCAGATTGTTGTAAGCTTCCCAGCTATGCGGATGAATTTCCAGCGCTCGCCGGTACAGCTCGATCGCCCTTAAAAGTTCACCTTTTTCTTGCAGCGCCACCGCTAAATTAATCAGGGCGGGTACGAAATCCGGTTGCGCTACAAGAGCTTGCTCGTAATGTGCGATCGCCTCTTCCACTTGACCTTGTTCTTCAAAAATCTTTGCCAAGTTGTAAGCGGTTTGAGGAATATTTGGATCGATGGCTAAAGCTTCTCGGTAATGGGGGATAGCGGCTTCCAATTCTCCATTTTCTTGTTTGAGAAAACCAAAATTAATCCGCGCTTGAACGCAATTTGGCTCAAGAGATATAATCTGTTCGTAAAG
The DNA here is from genome assembly GCF_036700865.1 of Microcoleus sp. S13C4. Classification (NCBI taxonomy): domain Bacteria; kingdom Bacillati; phylum Cyanobacteriota; class Cyanophyceae; order Oscillatoriales; family Microcoleaceae; genus Microcoleus; species Microcoleus sp. S13C4. The sequence continues at coordinate 4,910 of NZ_JAUBPS010000014.1, read as the reverse complement.
GGCGATCGCCTCTTGCCGATCTCCTGTTTCCATTAAATGTTCTGCTTGCCGCAATAAATCCTCTAAAACAACTAAATTCTCGCCAGCCGTTCCGATAATCGCAATCGATGTCTCTATTCCCTGCGATTGCTTAGCTGCGGAGCGTTCTGCTAACCCTTCGCTCGCCATCACAAATATTTCTTTACTCTCTTTAACCACGCTTGCACCTGTCATTGTGAGAGCCACAAAATCGAGGTCAGGCTTATTATTACCAGTCATTGCAAGCGAAAGGGAGTCAAGCTGATCGTGGGCAGAATCCTCGGAATAACTAGCAGTATTAGCGATCGCAAATAAACTCAAAGCCGCCTGTACTTCCTCAAACAATTCTTGCCAACTTTCCGGCTGACTTTGGCGGAAAAGCCTCGCAGTTGGATACCAAGGATTATCTTGACGATCCAGCAGCCAGCGCCAGTCAGGAGCAAAAGAAAGCAGCACCCAAACCGGTTTCCCTAAAGCACCCGCTAAGTGCGCCACAGCCGTATCGACAGTAATGACTAAATCCAGTTGAGATATAGCCGAAGCGGTATCAGCAAAGTCGTTCAAATGCGGAGTTAAATCCGGCACTAAGTGTTGGTTCAACAAAGTGCGATCGCTCTCGGATAAGTTTTTTTGTAAACTATAAAAAGCGATTCCCGGAACATCCAAAAATCGAATAAAATCGCTCAAGCTGCAAGAACGCTGATTGTCTTTCCGGCGCTGCGGACTCCCCGCCCAAACAATCCCTACCTTCAATTTGGCATCAGAAGAGAGCGCAAATTTGCACTCAGCAGGCGGATATAAATAAGGAACATTTGCCGGTATTGTTTCCAGAGTTGTCCCCACAATTCGCGGCAAACTCATCAGAGGTGCGTGAACGTCAAATTCTGGCAAACCTTCCAGACTCACTGATAAATATTCAATACCAGGAACTGTCGCAAACAACCGCATCAGTTCTGGATAGCAAGCCACCATAACTTTAGCGCCTCGGCTGCGAAGAATCGGCGCGTAGCGAATAAACTGAATCGAATCGCCGAAGCCTTGCTCAACGTGCAGTAAAATAGTTTTCCCCTGCAAATCCGAACCATCCCAAACCGACTTTTTAAATTGTCTCGGTTGTACTTGCGGAGTGCGCCACCGCCACTCGTATTCAGCAAAACCGCGCTTAAAATCTCCGAACAATAGCAAACTTAAACCTAATTCCAGGTGGGCGGTGGCGTTCTCTGGCTGCAATTCCAAGGCTCGACTGTGACAAGAAAAAGCTTCTTGAAACTCTCCTAAATCGATCAAAGCGTGTCCGAGATTGTTAATAGCCTCCACGAAGTCTGGCTTTAAGTTTAATGCTTGTCGGTAGTGGGATATTGCTGCTTTTGCATTGCCTTGTTCGTGGAAAAATGCTCCTACATTGTTGTGAGCTTCGGGATTGTTGGGGTCGAGTTTTACCGCTTGCTGGTAGCAGTTAAAAGCTTCTGCTAATTTACCTTGCTGCTGCCAAACTGTTCCCAATCCCATCAAAGAATATGTTAAATTTGGATTGATTTTTAAAGCGTGCAGATAATAAGCTATCGCCTCGTTTAATTGATTTTTCTGTTTAAATAAATGTCCTAAATTGTGCGCTGTTTCGTGCAGGTTTGGGTCGAGTCGTAGCGCTGTTTGATAATATAAAATTGCCGAGTCTATTTCGCCTAATTGCTGTTTAATCCAGCCCAAATTATTGTAGGCGAGTGCGGAATTTGGCTGGATTTTGATTACTTGTTCGTAACTGGCGATCGCGCTTTGATACTCGCGTACATCCAGCAAAACATTAGCCTTATTTAAATGTGCTTCTACAAAATCGGGGTTTTGGGCGATCGCCTTTTCGTAAAAGTCGATCGCCTCTGCAATTTTTCCCTGCTGTCTCGCCGCTATTCCCAACAAACACAGCACGTTTGCTGATTCCGGCTGCACTTCTATTATTTGCCGATACAAATTCTCAGCTTCTAACAAACGGCCCGCTTGGTGATGTTCCCAAGCTAATTTCAAAGAGTCTTCGGCACCCAGTTTGCAGGCAGATTTCCGAATTTTTTTTTGAGAAGCCATAGTTGTCTTTGTTGTGTGGGAGTTCGCTAACTGGTAATTGCCAAATTGTTCTAATTTGTTAACTCTTCCTTCCTTCTTCCTTCCCCCTTCCTTCTTCCCCCTCCCTTCTTCCTCCTTCTTCCCCCTTCCTTCTTCCTTCTTCCTTCTTCCTTCTTCCTTCTACCCCTTCTACCCCAACAAACAAGCTGCGGGAAAAATCAGATATTCTAAGAAAAACAACTTCCAGATAAACTGATAAAATGCAGCAATTTCTTTTTGATCGTCCAAATCAACTTTCGCGCTCCAAAACCACATCAAACCCAAAGCCGCCAAATGAGAAACTGCCAGAAACACTAAATTAACATTAGACAATACTACTGCTCCCGCCAAAGTCGCGCCCAAATAACAAACCGTCAACACCCAGCGAGATAAATTAAAGACGGCCGGCTTGCCCAGCTCAATCGTAAACGTAGTAATATTGTATTGCTTGTCCCCTTCCATGTCGGGGATATCTTTAAAAATGGCGATCGCAAACGTAAACACCACAACAAAAACCGTTAGCACCCAAACTTCTGCAGGAATGTCAAAAGACACACTCTTCAAACTCCAGCCAGAAAAAGCGCTTTTCGCCCTTCCCAAACCCAACACCCAATTAAAGTGCAAAAACAACCCTAAATTTACGATCGCGCCCCGCACCGTAAAAATGCACAGCGCCGCCCAAAAAGGAAACCGTTTCAGCCGAATTGGAGGCAGAGAATAAGCAGTCCCGATCGCCAAACTAACGCCAACGGTAGCCAGCAAAAACGGGCCTTGTAAAACAGCAGTCAAAATTGCTATAATTCCCGTTGCAATTACAATTAATTCCCCGGTTTTCCGAGAAAAAGCTCCCGAGGCGATCGGCAAATACGGCTTATTTATTTTATCAATTTCAACATCTTCTAACTGGTTCAATCCCACAATATAAATATTGCCGCAAATGCAAGCCAACCAGGCAAGAGCTAGGGGTCCAAATACAGGATTCACAAACAGCCTCGTACTTTGGGCGATCGCGTACAAAGCCATTACACTCAAGCTAGTACCCACAATTGTGTGCGGCCGAGAAAACTCCCAAAATGCCCTCACCCAGCTTTGCGGAGCCGAGCCATTTTTATCAATCCAAGACTTGCCAATCGAATCATTGCCCATAAATCTCACACCCACGCCAAACAAATAATATTCTGTAGGGTGCGTAATACGCACCTTACTCATCAACTCAAAACTCAAAACTTCTCTGATATATGCCTGTTATTTTACAGCACAAATCATCCCAAAACGAATCAATCCGCTCTGATATCCGCGACTCATCAATCCGAGAGCAAGTGCAGCTTGAATAGTCGTCCAACCGCTCGTTAGCAAACCCCAAATAGCGCTCGGAGTCAAAGCAGAATCGATCACCACATCCCAAAAAGGAGCAACAGCTTTTGACCAATCAGCGGTGCGAATACTTGTCAAAGGCAAACTGCGAACAATTTCCTCGTATTCCGGCAAAGAAATCACATAAGGCAAAGCATAAACCCGGTAAATTTCTGCCAATTGCCTTCTCTCTTCATCGGTTAATTCACCCGCCGTTTCTCCCACCGGGCGGTGGCACCAAGTTGCCAAAATCAAAGTTCCTCCCGGCTTGAGTACGCGGCAGCATTCCTGCAAAAACTTAATTTTGTCTGGCATATGTTCGCCACTTTCGAGCGACCAAACCAAGTCGAATGACTCGTCAGGAAAAGGCATATTCAAGGCATCGGCCACTAAAAAATTCACATTGCTTTGAGCATCGGCAATTTTAGCGCGTTCGGTCGCTCTGTTGGCCTGTACCGGACTCAGAGTAATCCCGGTCGCTGTAACGCTAGCGCCCGTTTTGTTTTGTTCGGGCGATTGGCTACGCTGTCGATCGACCATGCCATCCAACTTTAAATTATTTTGAGCTATCGAACTAAACTTTTCGGTCAAATAAAGCGTGCTGCCGCCGATCCCGCAACCGACATCAAGAATGCGGTAAGGTTGACACAGTGCCTTCTCTGACGGCACTCCAGCCCAAGCCAGCAGTTCTTCTATCAAATCTATCTGAGCCTGTCGGCGCTCTTTTTTCAAATTGCCATCCGGGCCGTAGTAACCGTGGTGCATATGTTCGCCCCACACCTGCTCCCACAAACCGCTAGAAGCGTCGTAAAGTTGCTGAATTTGCTGGTAAAGTGTTGATGTCATCGCCGGATTGCAAGTTATTAAAGGAATTCTACCGTTATTTTCCCGCTGTTGTCATAGAATTTGGCGATTGAGTTCGATCGGTCTCCGGTATTCGCCAGACAGAGATGTCCTGATTTCAAGCCCGACGATCGATTGGTGGCTTCCGTCTCAAACCTCAAATCTAAAATCGATTGGTGGCTTCCGTCTCAAACCTCAAATCTAAAATCGATTTGTGGCTTCCCTCTCAAATCTAAGTGCGATTCGTTTAACCTAAAATAAGCCGAAAAGCTTATAGGACGGTTAGCCTAACTGCTCAAACAGTTAGTGACAACTGGTTACATTTGTAGGTGAACCGCCGTGCGGTAAGTCCTATCCTCCAAGTGCAGGAGTGAAAGCATAACCCCTAGTTTAATGGGTAGCAACCAATAGGCTAAAGCGGGGTTAAAAGGCAGAACTACTAGGAGCCAAACCCGGTAACTGTCGAGCAAGAGTCCATGCGTAACGAAAGTGAAGATGTGTTTGAACCATCGTGATGGGAAATGGTGTAAGCTGTTGTGCCTTTAAATAGGGTATAATAAAAAATGAGTTTAGTCAATCTCTACAAAAATGCCAGCTAAAAA
>NZ_JAUBPS010000107.1:0-14440 GCF_036700865.1 Microcoleus sp. S13C4 | reverse complement strand
TAATAATTAAGTGGGGTCGTAAAATCAAAAATAAGGGCAATGCGTGTATCACAGTTTAAATGTGCAACAGCTTATTACAAAAAAATAGATGGTAATTTGGCGTTCCAGTTATTAATTAAACCGAGTTCAGAGCGACATAAGTCGCTCCTACAGCTAGGGAATTTCTATTTTATAGATTTCGCACTGCCCCACCTGCGAGCGCCGTTAAAATTGCCACGCCAAAAGCCAACCTGTACCACACAAATACCCAGGTGTTTTGAGTTTGAAGGAACTTCATCAGCCACGCGATCGACAAATAAGAAAACACAAATGCCGAAATCGTTCCTACTATCAAAGCTGCAACTCCAGCATCGCCGATTCCTTCTCCTAAAGCACCCTTCAATTCCACTAATCCAGCCAGAGTAATTGCCGGAATTCCCAACAAAAAAGAAAACCGCGCGGCGGCAGGTCTTTCCAATCCTATAAACAATCCTGCTGTTAGAGTGGAACCCGATCGCGAACACCCCGGAATCAATGCCATTGCTTGAGCTAATCCCATCAAAATACCGTCTTGAACAGTTAATTTTTCATAAGTGCGATTGCGCTTGCCAATTTTTTCTGCTATTGCTAACAGCAGGGACATGACGATCGAAGCAATGGCAATGCTGGCCAAACTTCTTAGCGGCGACTTGTCAAAATCTGGCACCAATATCTTGATTAGCAGCCCAAAAAAGACTACAGGTATTGTTCCCAAAGCAATTCCCAAGGCGATCCGAAACTCTTGCGATTCGTAGTCGCGTCGCCTCACGGCATCTACAGCACCCAAAGTTATAGTTGTCAAGTCTTTCCAGAAATACCAAAGCACTGCCACAATACTGCCCAACTGAATTACAGCAGTATAAGCAACCCCCGGATCGCCCCATCCAAGGGCGATCGGCACTACCTTCAAATGAGCGCTGCTGCTGATGGGCAAAAACTCTGTTAATCCCTGTACAATTCCTAACACAATCGCCTGCAACAGATTGAGTTGAGTGGGCCCGGAAACATCAGCAGCGGGCGTTTGGGCGAGGAGTGCGTCAAGCAAAGCTATCATTAGTTGTAAATTCCCAGTTGTCTGTTTCTAGTAATCAGTTGAATTTAATATCTTGCACCCTTCTGGGAAGCTAGAAGCCCACCCCACCACAAATAAATTTTATTGTGGTGCGGACACTTCCATCCCGCCCCTGAAAAGCCGATCGCAAATAGTGATCTTCGGTCAGTATAATTGCCTTGGCGATCGCCACTATCAGCAATTTATGATAGTCGAGCCGAAACTACTTTAACCTACTCACCAACATTTGCCCACACTTTGCTGATAAAATTAGGAAAGTTTTTGCATCTGATTTCGCTTTCCTTACAGCAACTGCCAACAACCTATGATATTTTCTGAGAACAAAAATTCACTTGTTACTCCTGCTTCTGGCCTGGGCTTGCTGAAGCGAATCTTGTCAGCTAGTCTTTTAACAGTCGCGATCGCACTTAGCTTGATACTGCTAAGCGGCACGGCGCCCGCCTTAGCAACTCTCACAGACGATCGCTTCGACGGTACTATTTATGCCCTCTACGCCGGCAACGGTTCCCTAGTTCCTCCTAAAGTTAAGCTTGCAGATTCTTTCAAACGCAATAAACCCGTATTGTTAGTGTTTTACACTGACGACAGCAGTGACTCCAAGCAATACGCGATCGTCGTCTCTCAACTCCAGGAATTTTACGGCCGCGAAGCCGATTTTATGCCCATAACAGTTGACTCTTTGCCTCCCAAAGCGTCACCGGAACTCACAGAACCTAGCCATTATTACGAAGGTTTCGTACCCCAAACTCTCATCCTCGACCAATCGGGAAAAGTAGTTTTTAATGAGAAAGGACAAATACCATTTGAACAGGTAGATGATGCTTTCCGGAAAGTATTTGATTTGCTGCCCAGAGAAAAATCCCTTCCGCTCAAACGCCGCGTCGTGAATGAACTTAATGTCGAATTATCGAAGTAAAATCTTGGAATAAGTAATATCTATTCCGGTTGCACCGGAATTATTGTTGACTGTAGAAGGAGGGGTCGAAAAACTGAATGATTGAGTGTTAACTGTTGACTAGACTTTATTATTCCGATGCAACTGGAAACGATATAAGCTAACTTCCACAAACGAAATACTCGCGAGGCCGGACTTCTTGAACCAGTCAGGTTGCGAATAGCTATCTAACCAATTCATATCGTTTCCGGTTGTATCGGAAACGATATTAAAGCTGAAAAAGATGGCGTCGCAAAGTAGGGAACAGTACGAGATAAATAGAAATAAAAATGAAGTGGGCAAAGTATTGATGAAAATGGGATATGGATATATCGGTTTAGGTGGAAAGAGACAAGCTGAAAGTTTGGCTTATGAGGCAAAAAGAGAGAGCGGACAGAATCGCTATGATGCTTTCATTGATCTTTTGAAATATGCTACATAATCAGATATGTCGGAATTGGTTTTGGGAAGTCAATTAATCTTTGATTTGGACGCGGAAACTAGCGAACACGATGCCTTTGCCGAGGCATTTTCCCAGGTTTCCTGATCGCGGTTTAGGGAAAAATGAGATAGCTACGGCTAGCGGAGATTTGGGCGGGCCTTCGTTTGTTGGCGGGAAGATTGCGGGGATTAGTTGTTGGGGTTATAGCGATCGAGGATTTTTCAAAAGAAACATCAGCGATATTGATAAAATTGACGATAATGGCAGTTTGGGGAGAATTCCCGGCGACAGGCGGGTATCATTTTATGCAAGTTGGATCGATAGTAGGTTGACAAAAAATCCCTGATAGGGTTTTGGGTTAATTGCGGCTGAGTTTTTAGGATATTAAGAGGAATAGGCATCCAAATCCAAGAAAGCTGGTTTTTTGCGGTGTGTGCGGGTTCGGAAGTATGCTAGCACAAAAACCGGCTTTCTGAGTGCTATCTTTGATCTTCCCATCGAGCTTCTGTTTCACGCCCTAGATGGGGAAATAGGTATTTTCCGGATCTAGGCTAGTCTGTGCATTATTTCGATCGCCCTTAGCGTTTCAATCCTTGATCATTTGTGACAAGTTAAAAAAAAGTGCAAATTGTCAAGAGGTAAACCCAAAAAGGTAAAATAGGCTGAAACATCTATCTGGCAAGCAGTTGAGCCATAGTTGAACCAGTTAGAAGTAACAAAAAAAGAATTAACCGAGATCATGCAAAGAAAAAAAATAGTCCCCAAATAGAAAATGAAGCGATCGCGAATCACCTGGAAGATTTATTAATTCCAGTAATGGCTGCCCAAAAAACTTTTTATCGCCAACTAAATTTAAGAGATAGGATTCTGACACTACCATTAATGATGGCAGCAATATTAAGTCTCTTATGGCGAAATGTAGCGGGAGTAACAGAATTAACCAGATTATTAAATAGAGAAGGATTTTTATGGTGTCAGCCGTCAGAAATTAGTCAACAAGCATTATCGCAAGGATTTTTAACTTTTCCAGCAATTTTATTTGAAAAAGTATTTAAAGAATTACTACCTCATTTTCGTCAGAAAGGGTTAGCAAGAAAATCCAGACCCTTACCAGATAGCGTACAATTTGCCTTAAAAAACTTGGAAACTGGATAGCTGACGGGTCAACATTAGAAGCATTATTTCGGAAGCTACAAAGTTTATCAGATGTGCCAATTGGTCAATTATCCGGAAAAATGGGAGTAATCATAGACCTAGTAACTCATCTTCCCGAAGAAATTTGGTTTGGGACAAATCCCAAACAAGCAGATACTCACTGGGAGGAAGATTTACTAAAAACAGTTAAGCCAAAAACCTTGCTCTTATTGGACACAGGCTTTTATCACTTCGCTTTTTGGGAAAAACTCATCCAGCAAGAAATTGGATTTATCACTCGAATCAAGAAAGGTGCATCTTATCAGGTCGAGCGGGTATTAACAAATACTTATGATGTCAAAGACCCGATAATTAAAATAGGTGCAGGCACAAAACAGACACCAGCTTTGACTATAAGATTAGTACAGATTCGCTCCAAGGCTTCCTGGCGTTCTTATCTAACAAGTGTCCGAGAACATGAAATATTGCCCCCCTATGTAGTAGCAGATTTATATCAAAGACGCTGGCGAATTGAAGACGCATTTTGTACAGTAAAAAGATGATTAAATCTCAGCTATTTATGGACAGGTTCATTAAACGGAATCAATCTCTAAGTCTGGGCTACTTGGCTATTTTATGCGGTTTTAGTAGACGATAGAGATGCGGTGGCAGATGAATTAGGAGTACCAATTGAACGGGTTTCATTAGAAATGATTTATCGGGGGATGTATCATTTTTCGGTTGCCTATCAAAAAGGAATAGCTTCTGACCTAGTTAAGTATTTTGCCGCCGATAACAATCAAGATTTAGGGATTGTTAAGCAACGGGGAAAACCTCATGTCAGGCTAATTATTTCTCCTTTCCCTGGAACTCCAAGAAGTGCCGAACAATTTTTTTTCAATAATAAAGGAACAAATGGAGTCATATTTTAATTGGGTCAACAGGTAAAAAACGAGTAAAATTACTCAATGACAATAGTGTTTTTAGCTTAACTTGTGAGTAATGCCGATATATCGTTGCTCTTCCTACCTTAAATAGGACAGCCGCTTGGGCGATACGACCGCCATTTTCTACATAATCCACGACTCTTTTTCTCAAATCTATGCTGTAAGACCTTTTCCTAAGTGGTTAACTATTTTTATTCATTTTACGTCATTTTTTAATATTCTCATACTTATTTGAAATGACTATATCTATGTTCTGACGGGGTTGTCACCCCCTGAAGTCCGCACCTTACCACATACATAATGTAAAAATTGCTTTCTTGCGTAATATCGTTTGCAGTTGCGTCGGAATAATATATTTGGATCATGTCAGTGGGATCTCTTAAGCTCGCGATTTGGGTAGCGAGCTTAAGAGATCCCACTATAATTCCGATGCCACCGGATTTGATATAAGTTTTCTTGAATATGCGATCGCAGTTGCACCTCAAAACGATTAGTTACGATGTGTTTGCTTTTTTACTTTTTTCTTGTGAGCATCCATAATTCACAAGATACTTTTAAATTTCAACCATATAATACTTCTTCTACAGGCGGTGTGGCGTCTGTGGGGTCGAAGTGTTTAATTTTCAAAGCTTGTAGCAAAAACAGCCAGATATAAAGCGGATTCAAAAAAACATACCGCTGCCACAGGCGCCGAGGTTCCTTCATCATCCGAAACAGCCATTCCAAACCTATTTTAGATAAAAAGTCAGGAGATTTAGCCAAATTCCCCGCATGAAAATCGTAAGCAGCACCTACAGCTATCAAGGGCATTGATAAGTCGTCCCGGTATTCGTAAGCCCAGACTTCTTGCCGGGGACACCCCAAACCGACAAAAGTAATTGCTGCACCGCTGTTGCGAATTTGCTGTGCAATTTCTTGTTTCTCTTGGGGCGAAACTTGCCTAAATTTAGAAGGCTGAGTTCCAGCAATAATTAACTTGGGAAAACGCTGGCAGAGATTGCGAGATAAATCTTCCAGTACAGAAGCTTGAGAGCCGTACAAATAGATAGGTAATCCTTCTTCTGCCGCACGTTCGCAGATTTGTAACATCGCATTCGGCCCGCAAACTCGATCGGGCAATGCCGTATGGTAGAGCAAATTTAACGCCCACCTGACCGGCTGTCCGTCTGGCAATACTAAGTCAATGTGATTGAGACGATAGCGATGAGTGCTGTCGAGAACCCCAGTCATTACCCCGTGAACCGCTAGAGCTGAAACTGACATAGGTTTTCCGGCGCTGGCTGCCGCAATAATTTTGCTAACAGCCGCTTCATAATTAACGGCATTAACTAAAATGCCGAGTACATTCTTTTTTCCTTTATCAATCATGGAATACCTCTTTAAGTCAACGCTCGCGGTTACACTCATAAAAAATCTCCTGTAGGATTTGTTTAACTTTGTATTCCATCCTTTACCCCAATTCCCAGCACATTCTTTTTTCTCAGCTCAATCATCGGAGCCTTCTTTCAGCCAACGCTCACGGTTACACTCATAAATCTCCTGTAGGATTTGTTTAACATTATATTTCATTTTCCAGTCTGGATAGTGACTGGCAAATTTTGAATTGTCGCTAATCCACCAAATGTGATCGCCAATGCGATTCCCTTCAGCATAAGTCGAATTGAATTTGCGTTCTGCAATTTCCTCCGACATCTGAATGGCTTCTAACATCGAACAGTTGCTGTACCTGCCTCCTCCTGTATTATAAACTTCGCCACTTCTGGGAGCTTTATAAAATTCATAAAAAGCCGCAATTAAATCAGCACTATGAATGTTATCGCGGACTTGCTTGCCTTTGTAGCCAAACACGGTGTAAGGAGTTCCCGTCACGGCGCACTTCATCAAGTAGGCGAGGAAGCCGTGCAATTGAGCTCCCGAGTGATTGGGTCCTGTCAGGCAGCCACCACGAAAACAAGCGGTGTTCATATTAAAATATCGACCGTATTCTTGAACTAAAACGTCAGCAGCTACCTTAGAAGCACCAAACAAACTGTGCAGGCATTGGTCGATTGACATATCTTCCCTAATGCCGGTTTCGTAAGTATGGCCTGGTTCAATTTCCCACCTGTGTTCTAATTCAATTAAAGGCAATTTGTTGGGTGTATCGCCGTATACTTTATTGGTAGAAGTGAAAATGAACACCGCTTTAGGACTGTACAAGCGAGTTGCTTCTAAAAGATTGAGAGTACCGTTAGCGTTGACGGTAAAATCTATTTGAGGATCGCGGGCAGCCCAATCGTGGCTCGGTTGGGCTGCTGTGTGAATTACTAACTCGACCGACTCGCCGTACCGCTTAAAAATATGGATAATGGCTTCAGAGTCGCGAATGTCCACATCTAAGTGATCATACTTGGTACCCAAGGAGTTTTCGAGCAGTTGGCGGTTCCAGCTTGTAGAACCATCAGCACCAAAAAAGAACTCGCGCATATTATTGTCGATGCCAACTATATCTAAGCCTTGTTTGGCAAAGAACTTACACGCCTCAGAGCCAATTAAACCTGCCGAGCCAGTAATGATTGCAACGCCCACGTTTCACCGCCTTAAAAAATATAGTTTTCTTTGTTGGGTCCGATCGAACAAATCAGAAGTTATCATGATTTTCGATAGACTATATCTTCGCACAATTGAGCAAAGAATTCACCGTTAACATCCCAATCATATACTTCCCTGACGTGATTGCGACCTGCTTCACCCAAGCGCGATCGCAACTCGGCATCGCCCGCTAAATGAGCGATCGCCTCAGCTAGACCCTGCACTGCCTGTTCTGGATTGTAACCAGGTACTTTTACCCCCGTTTGGGCCGTCACTTGAGTAGCAGGCCCTCCCAGATCCAAGCAGATGATGGGACGCGCCGCCGCCATCCCCTCCAAGCAAGTCCAGCCACCTGAATCGTGCAAGCTAGGGTGGATAAGTACATGAGACTCCCCTAGCTTATCCAAAGTTTCCTCGCGCGGCAGCCTCCCCCAGAACTTAACTTGAGAGGAAACGCCCAATTCTTCCGCTAGAGATTGAAGGCGATCGCGTTCCGGGCCATCCCCCAGCAGCCAATATTCGGCATTCGGCAAGTTAGCGTGGGCAAAAGCCCGCAACGCAAGGTGATAGCCTTTCCAGTGCAGCAGCCGCCCCATACTGATGAACCTGATCGGGGAAAGCCCTGGCATCTGGCACTCTCCCAGCCGCGCCATCTCTTCCTTCGACAGACACGCCTCGGAAAGCACCTGCACCTTTTTAGCCCCCATCGCCCGCACCCGCTTCGCCGTGTCCTCCGTTGTCGCCAAAGCTAAGACGCTTCTGCGAGCCGTCATCCTGGCAAAGGGATCTCTCTCACCCAGGCGCTGCCCCCAGTCTCGCGCTGTTTCGTAAAGTTTTGCCTTAAAGCTAAAATCTTCCCAAAAAGGTTTAGGGGCTGCTTCCCCACCGCCCACAGGCCCCCAAATAAAAGGAATTGGCAGCAGCGAGATAAAGCTCGGCGACCAAAATTTAACGTAGGTAACGTGGCGGGCGATGTCGAAATTAATTTGGCGGTGGAGCTGGCGCGCTTCTAAGTAAGCCAAAATTTGCCACAGGTAATAGTGCAATTGCAGCCCTCCCTGTCTACCTTTAAAGTTTTCGCTCCAGCCGAAAGGCTCAATGTAGACAAAGCGCAGGTTAGGGTTTGGGTACGTGGCGAGGAAGGCTTCAATAGCGGTACGGTAAAAGGTGCGAGTTAGTACCCAAACTTCTTGATGCTTGGCGGCTTCTACCACCGCATTCCAGCCCACTCCTTCCTCAGATCCTTGTCCGGGTTCGCAGGCAAAGGCAGATAAAAGAATTTTCATCGGCAATTTGTAGTGGTTAGTGGTTAGTGGTTAGTAATTAGTCGTAAGCCGTTAATTTGTTGTTAGTAGTTATTTTTACTTAAAAACTCTGTTTTTTGCTACTATCCACAACAGCTTAACCACTAACGACTAAGCGTTAAAAAGGATGTTACTTCCACATAAGCTTGGGCGGCTGTTTCGGGAGTTTTTTGAGCAATTAGTTCGCGTGAGCGCTCTCCCATTGACTTAATCAAATCTGGATTGTCCAGAAAGCGCCGCATCGCTTCAGCTAAACATGAGGGATCGTGAGGATCGAAAATATAACCATTTTCCCCTTCAGCAATCAACTCACAAGCAGCCGCACCATTTGAGCATAGTATTGGTTTGGCAAAAACCATCGCCTCCGGTACCACCATTCCCCAGACATCTTCAAAAGTAGGAAATACAAAAACATCAGCTTGCTGAAAGTAAGTACCCAAACTTCCATATTCCACCCATCCGGCCCAAGTTACCTGATCTTCAAAATTGCGCTCTTTAATAAAATTTTCCAGTTCTTCCCGCTGATCTCCCTTGCCAACAATCAACAGCGAATAATCAACATAACCTTGACTTTTAAGAATAGCGCAAGCTTCTAAAAGCGTCTTAATTCCCTTTCTTGATGTGATACGCCCCACATACAGAAAAATTGGGCGTTTCAACTCCAAATTCGGCGACTCAGTGCCCTCCAGCCGTTTCATTAAAGCTCCCGCATCGGGGACAAGATAGGTTCGGGTAAAAATTTTATCCTCGGGTACATTAAGCGCTTCTATCAGATATTGCTTGCCCGCATTACTGTTAGAAACAAAAGCATCAGCAAACCGCACAAGTATCCGGCGAACAAAAGTCCGAAAACTGGAATCTCGAAAATCTGTATTGGGGGAACTACCATCATAGATAATCGCAATTTTCCACCGCATCAGCGGTTTTAAAAGTGCTACAATCACAGTCCACAAAGAGAAAGCTTGGGGAAATACGACTTGAGGACGAAATTCGAGCAGATAGCCGATAATACTAGGTGATACTACGATAAATCCGCGATCGTAGCCTGTATCTATCTTTGTCGTCTCTACAAAACTCGTCTTTCCTACTAACTGAATTGCCGACGAACCAGGCATTTTTGGATCGAACCCCGGCCAAACCCCACCCGTATAAAATACAGTATTCTTAAAAACCTTCGTAAATTCTCTCAAAACAGGCTGCCAGTACGCTCCCAGTCCCACTTCTGGAACCAGCCAAGCAATGCGGAGTTCATTTCTATCAACCATCCTATTCACCTTTAGTTTTGTTTTTAGTCAATCCCAGTTTACTCAACACTGAAAGCCAAACTAACCTTCGATAAGGTAGCAGCCAATAAATTGGCCACAACAAGCCACCATGCCGCTGAGTAAATACTTTCCACTCTTGAGCCGGTTGCAGGGTAGTATCTTTGAAGGATAGACCTTTCGGTTTGCTCATTTTGTCCAATCCTTCGCTTAAATTCTCAGCAGCCGTTTTTGTCACCTGGGGGTTGAGGGAACAAGTGCCTAAATAGCCGGGAGCAATCCAAACTGTACATCCTTTCTGTCGGGCTCGTAAACCATAATCCCAATCACCAATATAATGGACAAAAGCCGGATCGAGGTTGCCGACAATTTGCACAACACTGCGAGGAATTAATACGCAGTTGCCGTGCATCGTATCGCATCTCTGAGGGTCTTTGCTCGGTTCGAGAACACCATATCGGAAGGGGTGCAAAGGATTATTTCGCACGACACCACCGTATGTTGTTTGACCTGTTTCGAGATCGCAGGTAGAACCGCCAACGATTGCTTTTGTTTCTCCTTTTTCTGACAAATTGTGACTTGTTTGTAGCAAGACCCTTACTGTTTCTTGATAAATAATAGTGTCATCATTTAACCAGAGGTAGTAGTCGGGATCGTCTTTCATTGCTTCGCTAAAAGCGCGACGCATTCCCCCATTCCAAAATAGGTTCCCATCGCCGGAAAAAATTTTGACTTGAGGATAGGTTTGACGGACTGCATCGCTGGTACCGTCGGTGCTGGCATCATCGACTACATAGGTAGAAATATCTACATTGGCGGGAAGGGCCTGGTTAAAAAGTGCCTCTAAGCAAGCTAATGTTTTCTGGTGGCGGTTGAAGCAAGTTAAAAGGGCGGCGATCTTAGTACGGTTCATTATTCCCAATTTGGCTACTTTTAAGGATAGGTAAGGCTAAAAGTAACAGTGTTTTATTTTACCACTCGCTCGGCGGTTGCAACCGTCGCTACAAAAATGAAATTAGGGCTTACGCAGTCGCTACAGCCCTTTCACAAGGGGGGTTTAAGAGTTCCCCACTTGGGCAATGGGGTCGGGGTATCAAGGTTTGAGAGTTTAAGAGCGTCAGTCCTAGAAGTCGGTCTGGGTAAACTATTGTTGTATTATAGTTGACCGGCGAACTTTTTGGTGATAAATTGGAATTTAGAACTTAAGTTGACAGGCCAAGCCTGCAAGGTTCCTAGCACATTCATAATATTGATGAGTTCTACTAAGCAAGAATAATTATAATCGTTGGAGTGCAACAGTTTAAATGCCACATTATCAGACAAAAACTCCCATTGTTTTTGTGGTTTTCAATCGAGTGGATACTACTGAAAAAGTCTTCGAGGCGATTCGACAAGTTAAACCCCCTAAGCTGTTAGTAATTGCTGACGGCCCTCGTGCCAACAAACCTGGGGAAGCTGAAAAGTGCGTCGCTGTACGTGCAATTATCGATCGCGTCGATTGGGACTGTGAAGTTCTGAAAAATTATTCAGAGATTAATTTAGGTTGCAGGGATCGCATTTCTAGCGGTTTCGACTGGGTATTTAATACCGTAGAGGAAGCAATTATTCTCGAAGATGATTGTTTGCCAGACCCAACATTCTTCCCTTTTTGTGAGCAGTTATTAGAGCATTATCGAGATGACAAACGGATTATGTCAATCGCTGGCGTAAATTTACAATTTGGGAGAAAAAGAACAGAAGACAGTTACTATTTTTCGCGTTTTAGTAACTGTTGGGGATGGGCGACTTGGCGCCGAGCATGGCAATACTATGATGTTGACATGAAGTTATGGCCTCAACTTCGGGAAGCAGGCTTTCTCGAAAATTTATTAGCTAATCCTCAATCTGTAAAAGTTTGGGATAGTGCTTTTCAAGTTTCCTATGATGGAACTGTCAACAATTGGTTTTTTAGATGGCTTTTTACTTGTTGGGTTGAAAATGGACTTGCTATTATTCCAGAGAAAAATTTAATTTCTAATATTGGGTTTGGCAGTCAAGCCACCCATACTTCAGGAGAAGATAGTATATATAGTAATATGCCAACGGAAGCAATCGCCTTTCCTTTAAGACATCCAAACCACGCGATCCGAAATTTTGTAGCCGATCAATTCACTCAAGATACATTTTATGATTATCATCCCCCATTAATCCGGCGCATTAAGAAAAAATTAAATAAGTTATGTGGGAACACAATATTTAACCTTCACTAAGTAATTAGTAACCATGTCTAAAATCTCAACATTTCTCCGTTCTATAATCAAAAATCCAATCACTGAATATCTGCGATTTTTAGTCAATTGGTGGAAAAACAAGTTTAAATATAATAATTTTTATCAAGACTATATGGCTTTGGTTACAAATTCAACTATCAGTCACAATGTTAGTGTGTCTAGTCGTGTAGCCATAGAAGGTTCTGTCATTGGTTCTTACACTTATGTGCGCGATAATACGCGAATTTTCAATGGTGTTGTCGGCAATTTTTGTTCGATAGGGCCAAACTGCATCATTCGCTTAGGCTTACATCCTGTGGGAAATTTTGTTTCCAGCCATCCGATATTTTATTCGCCAAAGATGCTAGTAGGGACAACTTTTGTAGACCAAAAATATTTTGAGGAAGAGGAAAAAACTGTCCATATCGGCAATGATGTTTGGATTGGCTCAAATGTTATTGTTGTAGATGGTGTAACTATTGGTGATGGAGCCATTATCGCAGCCGGAGCCGTTGTCACAAAAGATGTGCCACCTTATGCTATATATGGAGGAATTCCGGCCAAACTTATTCGCTATAGGTTTGATGAACAAAAGATTGATTTTCTGCTGAAGTTTAAGTGGTGGGACAATGATGAAAAATGGTTGAGAAAAAATGTCAAAGATTTTCACAACATTGACGACTTTATCCATATTTATAACACGCAAAATAGTTGAACGAGCGCGGGTTCGGTAGTATGTCTAATTAGCCCCAGGTTATATAATATCAGCAGTCATCTGGGATTTAAACTTAGACCAATTCAGAACCATCACAGCCGCTATGAAGGCCAGTGTATCATTGCTAGTCTGATACGGCAAAAATCTATAGCGAAAAGTAGCCATTCTCGGGTCGCTTTCTTGGTATAAAATATCTTGGGCAAAGTTTCGCCACCGTTCATCTATCAAATCAATTGTCATACCAGCATGAGCAGACGGTAGCAGCATATTGGAGCCGTGAAGACCAATTATTAAGCGGCTCTCTGAATAAAGGTGGCAAATCTCCTTTTCAATTTTGTAAGGATTCAGGTGAAAAATAGTTGATTGAAAGCGGAAAAATCTGGTAATGTAGTCAGATGAGCGAAAAGCCAGAGTTATCAGCCGCACTAAAATTAGAAATAGTTGACCAGTTGAGCCGTGAGGAGCTGGTCAAAATTGTGCTAACCCAACAGAAGCTGATTGAAAAATTACAACAAGAACTCGAAAAGCTCAAAGAGAGACAGCCCAGCAATAGCAAAACATCATCGAAACCCCCATCAAGCGATCTCATACAGAAATCAGAACTGGCCAAAGTTGATAACTCAAAAGAATCAGAAAAAGAGCCAAAGCCAAAACCAGGAGGACAGCGGGGACATATCGGTAAAACCCGAAAAGGATTTGGGCGAGTAGATAGATATCAAATCAGCACTCCTGACAATGAGTGAGCATTGTGGTAGCAGAGAATTAAGTGATGCGATTGGTTATAGCAAGCAGCAAGTAGCGTGTTTAGCAGCCTTACCAATTGAAGTGGTGGAATATCAACGAGTCAAATGTCAATGCCTAGAATGTGGAGCAATGGTGATGGGCTCACCAGCATCCGAGATAGTTCCAGGGCAAGACTTAAGCATCGAGCTACAAGCATTATTGGTATGGCTAGGTAATTATGGGCACATATCCTACGAAAAGCAACAAGAGTTCCTGCGCGAACTAGGTGGAATCGAAATAGGGATAGGGACATTACAAGCGACAAATGCGCGGGTAGCCGATGCTGTAAAGTCTGCCGTTGAAGCCTTATGGAAATGGGCACCCTTACAAGCCAACGTCCATGTCGATGAAACCCCTTGGTGTGTCAAGGGAGTCAAAGAATGGTTGTAGACAGCTACGGGTCAAGATTTTTGCCTGTTTCATGCTGCGGATACTCGGAGTAGAGCCGAATTAGAGACGATGTTGGGGCATGAATTTGCTGGAGTGTTGAGCTCTGATGATTTTAGCGTCTACAACGGTGTGATTGTGGGAGCCCAACAAAAATGTTTAGCCCATCTACGGCGACATTTTAAGAAAGTTCTGCTTCTTAGTTACGGTAACAATACAGTTGTCGCCTCTGCGTTCTTGGAATTAATTGATGAGGCATTTCGACAACATCGACTCCGGGCGGGAACACCCTGAAGAGCTTGATTATCAGACTTGGGCGAGGGACTTTAAGACCAGGTTGGCAGAATTGTTAAATACTTGGCAAGGTCATGTTGGTCATGCTGCGGGACTTTTATTGCGCTCGTTGCGTGAGAAAGCACATCAATGGTGGTACTTTTTAGACCATCCGGACATTCCTCCTGATAATAATTTGGCAGAACGTTCTCTCCGATTAGCCGTGACGAAGCGTAAGGTATCTGGGGGCTCCCGGTCAATGTCTCGGTTTGAACTGAGATCTTGCACCATTCTCAATTAGCCCTTGCATTTTGTGCCAAAATGTGAAAAAAAGGACGTATAAACAATG